>JAJHRE010000045.1 GCA_020832985.1 Desulfurococcaceae archaeon
GGACTACATTACCATTCTCATCTACGGCGAATGCACCTATAGCCGTATCAGTAAGGAATAACCTCATCACTTCAACACCTTTGATTAAACTAGTTTAAAAATTTAAAAATATGTCTTAAGTAATTACTCATTAAATCTTATATATACTTTCAAAATATCTAACTTAGGTGTGTAGATGCCAACTCACGGCTCAATGACTAAGGCTGGTAAGGTTCGGAGTGCAACCCCTAAAATCCCTCCTAAACCTAAGAGGAATTTAGTTCCTAGGGTTAGGAATAGGAGGGAGTTTTGGATAAGGAAGAGGAAGGAGAGTGGATTACCAGTACCAACTGTTGTACCACCATCTTCTGTGCCTAGGAAGAAGAAGCAATAATTTTTAAATCTATAATGATTTAGGTGGTAATACGTTACCTAATTTAAGACCTGGTGACTTAGTAAGGATTATAAAGGGTAATCAAGTCATAGAAGGAGTTTTAATGCCTTCAACAGAGTTTTCTAGAGAGGGTATAGTAATTTTAAAATTATCTAACGGGTATAACGTAGGTATATCGATTAAAGATGCGTATGTTGAGGTTGTTAAGGAAGGATATGTTAAGACCTATACTGAAGAAGGTGGGGGTACCTCAACTTACGTCAGAGGTTCTTCAGATAGTTTAATCTCTATAGTGAGTACTGGAGGTACCATAGTTAGTAGGGTTGAGTATGAAACAGGTGCTGTTAAACCAGCATTAACAGCTGAGGACTTAATAGACTTCATCCCAGAACTTAAGGATTTAGGTAGTATTGAAGTCATAGACTTATATAGGATTTTAAGTGAGAACATGACCCCTAAGCATTGGTCATCGATAGCTGAGGTTGTAGGGAAGAAGATCTTAAGCGGTGTTGATGGTGTTGTAGTAGCTCACGGAACTGATACTATGTCATATACGGCTTCAGCCCTAGCTTTCGCGTTAAGAAATCTCCCACAGCCTGTAGTGTTAGTTGGTTCTCAAAGAAGTAGTGATAGGCCTAGTTCAGATTCAGCATTGAATCTACTAGCTGCAGTTATAACTTCTCTTAACGCACCCTTTGGTGAGGTTGTAGTTGCTATGCATGGAACTATATCAGATAATTACGTATTAGTCCATAGAGGTGTTAAGGTTAGGAAGATACATTCGAGTAGGAGGGATGCGTTTCAATCAATAAATGATATACCTTTAGCTAAGGTCATTTTTCCAGATAAGAGATTTATAATGATCAATAACAGGTTCTTAAGTAGGTGTAGAAAGGATGAATTAATATTAATGCCTAAGTTTGAGGAGAAGGTATCTATAGTTAAGGCATACCCAGGTATAGATCCGGAGATTATAGACTTCTTAGTCGACAGGAGGTTTAAGGGTATAGTGATTGAGGGTACAGGTCTAGGACACATAAATGATAGTTGTATAGAGTCTTTAAGGAGGGCTGTTGAGGAAGGTGTGGTTGTAGTGATGACTACTCAAACAATATTTGGTAGAGTTAATATGAACGTCTATACTACAGGTAGGAAACTCTTACTAAGTGGTGTATTACCAGGGTCTGATATGTTGGCTGAGACAGCTTATGTTAAACTCTCATGGTTATTAGCTAATTTTAATGACTTAGATAGTGTTAAGAAATTGTTTACGAAGAATATGGTCTACGAAATTAATGAAGTTCATGAGGATTACCTATACCCTAGGTGGTATCATGGAGATTAATTATGAGGAGTTAGGTCTTCGGGTAGGTTTAGAAATTCATCAACAACTAGATACTGCTAGTAAGTTATTCTGTAGTTGTCCTACTAAACTCTTTGAGGGTTCTGAGGAAGGTGTTACTAGGATTGAGAGGTATTTAAGGATAGCTAAGAGTGAGACTGGGGAGATAGACCCTGCAGCAATTTATGAATATATGAAGGGGAGGAAGATAATTTATCTAGTACCTAGGGGGCATGTATGTAGTGTGGAGTTAGATGAAGAACCACCTCATGAATTGAATAGAGAGGCTTTAACTGTAGCTATAGGTATTGCCTTAGGGTTTAAGTCTAAGATAGTTGATGAAGTCCACGTAATGAGGAAGATAGTTGTTGACGGTTCTAACACTACAGGTTTTCAGAGGACTGCTATTATAGCGTTAGGAGGTGAGGTGTTAGACGATGAAGGTGTTGTAAGGATTCAAACAATATGTTTAGAGGAAGATGCTGCTAGGAAGGTAGGAGAGGTAGACGGTGCAGTAGTTTATAACTTGGATAGGTTGGGCATACCGTTAATTGAGATCTCTACAGCACCTGATATTAGGTCCCCTGAACAGGCTCTTAGAGTAGCTTCTAAGATAGGCATTATGTTAAGACTTACTGGTAAGGTTAAGAGAGGGTTAGGAACTATTAGACAAGACTTAAACATATCGATTAAAGGAGGTACTAAGATAGAGATTAAAGGTGTTCAGAGATTAGAGTTACTTCCTAAGATTGTAGAGTATGAAGTTATGAGGCAATTAAAACTTCTAGAGATTAGGGATGAATTAATTAAGAGAGGGGTTAGGAAGGAGGACATAACCTCCAACATCTACGACGTTACAGAGGTATTCAGAGATACTAAGAGTAAGTTAATAAGGGATAAGTTAAGAGCAGGCTGTAAAGTCTACGCATGTGTTTTAAAGAAGTTTAAGGGATTACTTAAGGTTGAGGTACAACCCGGTAGGAGATTCGGGACTGAACTAGCTGACTATGCTCGTGAGTGGGGAGGTGTTTCAGGGATAATACATACTGATGAACTCCCAGGATATGGTATTAGTGATGCTGAAGTCCATAACTTATTTAAGTTTTTAAATGTTGATGAGGGGGAGGATGTTATAGTAATTACTGTAGGTACTGAGGATAGATGTACTAGAGCTTTAAAAGCAGTTATTGATAGGGCTAGAGATGCTTTATCAGGGATTCCTAAAGAGACTAGAGTAGCTAATGAAGACGGTACTACTAGGTATATGAGGCCTCAACCAGGTGCTGCTAGGATGTATCCAGAGACGGACATACCTCCAATAACGATAGATAGTAGGATAATTAATGAAGCACTTAAGTACGTCCCGAAAGACCCTAACACAGTATATGAGGAGTTAATCAGTAAATACTCTTTAAGTCCTGAAATAAGTAAACAGTTGATTAGGAGTCCCTACTTCATATACTTCTACGACTTAGTGAGGGAGTTAAGTGATGAGGAGTTAACCCCTCAATATATAGCATCATTACTAACCATACACCTAAGGAGTCTTAAATCTGAAGGAGTACCTACAGAGAATATAAGTATTGAAGTCATTAAAGATGTATTAAATACCTTAAAACGTGGTGAGATATCTAAAGACGGAGTCATCCAGATATTGAAGGAATACGCTTTAGACCCTAAAAAACCTATTGAGGAGTTAATTAAGAAGTATTCGAAGGTAGATGTTAATGAAGTAATTAAGATAGTAAGTAAGATAATAGAGTCAAACCGTGAGGAACTCATTAAGAGAAAAGATAAAGCTTTTAACATCGTTATGGGGTTAGCTATGAAGGAGCTACGTTATAGGGTGGATGGCAGAATAGTTGCTGATGTAGTTAGGAACTTAATTAGGGACTTAGGTCAGGGTTAGTAGTTAGTGTCTCTCTAACAAATAAATTATGCCTCAATAGTGAGGAAGAGTTTCTTAACATCATTTAAGAATTCACATTCCCTAATAAGGGTCTTATACAGTCTACGTATATGTACTTCACTAATACCTAACTCACTACTTAACTTCTTAACATCTAAGCCCTTATCCATGACTATATCCAATGCTATCTTAGCTAATGCTACTTTAGCTCTATCAGTTCTTGAAGTTAGTTTAGGGTAATTCTTCATCAAATCTAAAACTAATTTAATAGGTTCCCTATCCATAAACTTACTTACATCTACATTAGGTCTCTTAAACACTTTTACTAATGGTGTAGATCCTGAGATATACTTCATAAATACCTCATTATCCACTATCAAACCATGCCTAGAAGCTACCTTAGTAAGTTTTAAATATGTGCTTGTATACTTACTCATACCCTGTACCTGATGTGTATTTCTTAATTTTTTAACCTGCTTACTATCCTCTTGACTAGTGTTTATATTGTAATAGTATATCACATCTAGTACAGTACCGCAATCACCACATACTATACACCCACGTTCGTAATCCCATACAACATTCGTTGAATGACAATACGTACATAACATGGTACTTACCATGTAGTTGACGACTATGACATCTTAATAACGTGGCTGTAGTATTATACCTGTGGGTGTGTGAGTTGGGTGTAAGTAATCTACGTGTAGGTTTCTTAGTAAATCCTATAGCTGGTATGGGTGGTAGTGTAGGTTTGAAAGGTACTGACGGAGACCTCCTTTATGAGGCTTTAAGGAGGGGGAGTAAACCTGTAGCACCGTATAGAGCTCTTAGATTTCTTAAGAGGCTTAAGGAATTAACTAATGATGTATCATTAGTTATCCCACCTAAGAATATGGGTTTAGATTACGTAAGGAGTTTCTTCACATCATATCATCTACTAGATGTTGATGTGGGGGATACTACATCGAGAGAGGATACTTTAAATACGTGTAAGTTGATGATGGAGGAGGGTGTTGACCTAATAGTCTTTGTAGGAGGTGATGGCACAGCTAGAGATGTCTATAACGTAGTTAGGACATCCATACCAATACTTGGTGTACCATCAGGTGTTAAGATGTATTCAGGGGTTTTTGCTTCAAGTCCTGAAGCAGCTGCTGAAGTAGTTTCACTATATGTTAAGGGTGTAGCGAGTATAGAGTTAGGTGAGATAGCAGATGTTGATGAATCATGCTTAAGCAGTGATGTGTTGAAGGTTAGGATTTACGGTATAGCTAAGGTACCTTACGTAAAAGACCTCATAGTACCTTCTAAAGACTTCAGCAGTAGTGATGAGCTTGATAAGGAGGAAGTCGCTGAATATGTAGTTTCAAATATAATCAGACCTAACACCCTCTATATATTAGGTCCTGGAACGACTATTAAAGCAATAGCTGATAAATTAGGTATTAATAAGACGTTGTTAGGTGTTGATGCGGTATATAATGGAGAATTAGTTGGTAAGGACTTAAGCGAACATCAGATACTAGAGTTATTGGAGACGTACAGCCCTGCTAAGATTATAGTAACACCGATTGGTAGGCAAGGCTTCATATTTGGTAGGGGTAATCAGCAAATCTCGGCTAGGGTTATAAGGACTGTTGGGAAATCTAATATAGTCGTAGTAGCAACTCGTAGTAAGATGATTGGGTTGAAAGCCTTAAGAGTAGATACAGGAGATGTAGAGTTAGATAAAGAACTTGAGGGTTATATAAGAGTTATTACAGGGTTTAATGAGGAATATATTGTTAGAGTTGTTAGTTTTAGTTAACATCAACGTTATTTCTTCTGTAACCTTCCTAAGAATTTATAAGTAGGACATCTAGTTAGTGGGTGGTTTGCAAGTCCTTGATCAAGTCTAGTTACTGAGGTGTTCTCAGGTGTTTTCTTCAGTTTTGAAGGATCTTTATACGCAATATCGATAAGTTCTTTATAAGTCCTAGCATAGAACTCTATATTATCTCTAGTCTCGGTTTCAGTGAATTCTATCATATGAGCTTCCTTAACTATCTGTGGGAAGTATATTGTTGGGGCGTAAACACCTCTATCTATTAACGCTTTAGCTATATCCTCAGCATTAACCCCTGTATCTCTTAGTAACTCCTCAAAACTTATAACTACCTCATGCTTTCTAAACCTCCCCTTACCGTAAGGTATTGAAATACCTTTAACACCCTCAATCAACTTTATAAAGTAGTTAGTGTTTAATACAGCTATCTCACTAACCTCACGTATCTTAGGACCTAAAGCTAATATGTATATGAATGCCTTAACTAACGGTACTACATTACCGTAGAATTGGGATACCCTCCCTATACTCCTACTCCTGTTATAGTTAAGGAAGTACTTCCTACCGTCGAAACCTACCGTAGGTATTGGTAAGTAGTCAACTAATCCTCCCTTAGCACATATAACACCAGCTCCAGGTCCTCCACCCCCATGAGGAGCTCCGAAAGTCTTATGTATGTTTAGATGGACTATATCAAACCCCATATCACCAGGTCTTACAATACCTACGATCCCGTTTAGATTCGCACCGTCGTAGTATAAGAGCCCACCTACCTTATGAACCTCCTTAGATATCTCAACAATCCTACTCTCGAATATACCTAATGTGTTAGGATTTGTAAGCATGATACCGGCAGTCCTACTACTTAAAACGCTCTTAAGTGCGTCGAAATCTACTTCACCTGATTCTGAAGTAGGTACCCTAACAACTTTAAACCCTGCCATAGCAGCACTTGCTGGATTACTTCCATGAGCTGCATCAGGTATTATCATCTCATCCCTAAACCCCTCACCTCTGTCTAGATGATACTTCTTAATCATTAAAGCACCTGTGAATTCCCCGGAAGCACCTGCAGGTGGTTGTAGACAGCACTCATCCATACCTGTTAACTCTGCTAACCACCTCTGAAGTAAGTACATAATCTGTAGTATGCCTTGGACTGTCTCCTCATCTTGATATGGGTGTAAGTCAGTTACGGATTCATCATTAGCTAACTCCTCACAGATCTTAGGGTTATACTTCATCGTACAAGACCCTAAGGGTACAGGACCTAAGTCAACACCGTAGCTCATCTGACTTAACCTAATGTAATGTCTGACAACTTCAACTTCGGATAAGTTCGGGATTTGCGGTCCTTCAGATCTGATGATATTTTTAGGTAGTATACTTAGTAAGTCACCTACTTCTCTCCTAAACTCCTCATCATCTCCTACAATGAATGTAGGTTTATCATAACTGCTTAACTCGAATAGGAGCTTCTCATCCCAGGAAGCTTGCCGCCACTTCATAAATTCTTTAACACCTCCTTAATACTCGATACTAGTAGGTCTATATCGGATTTAGTATGTAATTCTGTGAAGCACATTATGCATGACTCACCTAGTTCCGGGTATTGATTACCTATATACCTACCACCCATTATACCCTTCTTCAGTAATTCCTTATGTAGGCCCATATAACTACCCTTCTTGAGGGTTAAGGTAACCTCCCTGAAGTACCTACCCCTCTCAAAAGACGGTACCTTAACATCCTCAATCTCTGATAACTTCTTAATAGCGTAGTAAGTCCTTAACAGTATTGACTCACCTAACCTCTTAAGACCTTCAGAACCAAGTAATGCTATATAGACAGCAGAAGCTAAAGCCATTAAAGAACTATTAGTCGTTATATTTGAAGTAGCTCTTTCCCTCCTTATATGTTGCTCTCTAGTCTGTAATATCATAGTGAATCCTAACTTACCGGTTGAGTCTAACGTAGCACCTATCAACCTACCAGGTAGTTGATTAATTAGTTTTTCATCCTTAATACCTAAAATACCTGCTGAAGGACCTCCAAAGTTCATACCTAAACCTAAAGATTGGGCATCACCTACAACTATATCAGCACCTAACTTGCCGGGGGCTTCTAATATACCTAATGATATAGGTAAGGAGTTAACTATAGCTATAGCACCATACTTATGGGTGATGTCAATGACCTCCTTTAGGTAAAGTTCTATACACCCGAAGTAATTAGGGGTTTCAACATATACTGCTGTAACATCACCTTCTTTAAGTTTAGACTCAAGATCATTAACATCTACACATCCATTTAAGGGATCGTAAGCTACCCTCTTAATCTCTACGCCAGTACCTAAAGACCAAGTCTTAATAACTTCGTAAGTTTCTGGATTAACGTTATACGGTATTAAAACGAC
>JAJHRE010000046.1 GCA_020832985.1 Desulfurococcaceae archaeon
GCATCTCTTGAGATTGCTGCCTTAATAGACTTAACAGCTAGTTTCTCAGCAAGCTCTAAACTCATATCCTTACTATACTCACTCTCTATAACACCTATAGCTATCGGTGCTCCAGTCCCTACAGCAGCGTAGTCATCCTCAATTAGGGAACCTAAGGGATCCATCACAAATATATGCGGTCCTTCAAGATCTACACCACCAAATATTATCTCAGATAGGAATGGCATGTACTTATACTGGTAAAGGATTGTAGAGAGTAGCTTAGCTGCAGTTTTAACACTCATAGGTCTGGAAGTCTCTAACTCATACCAATGGATCTCAACATTCATTAACCTACTGATTGTTTGGACATCAGCGAATAATCCAGCACATGCTAGTCCGAACCTATCCTTTATCAAGAACACCTTCTTACCCACCCTACTCACTACATAACCTCCGTAAGCAACTCTCTTCTCAGCTGCTAATACTACCCCCTCACCCACTCTAATACCAACAGCTGTAGCACCAGTTAGTACTTCCCCTCTATACGCCATACTAGACCACAACCAAAGAAGTAGTGTTTACAGGAATATAAGATTTAGTGAGTAGTTTAAGGAGGAGGTAGTGTTTGAGGGTTAATACGATTAGAAACGAGTTAAATAAGATATACTGGAGTAGGAATTCTGAATTGAGTAGGTACTCAATACTAGTTATAGATAGATTATGTGAAGGTGGTTTAAGAGAGTATAGACTAGAAGGTAATATTAAGATATTAAATGGGGTGTTAGTAATGGATGATACTGTAATACCGTTTCATAGAATAGTAGCTATTTTAAGAGATGGTGAAGTTATTTGGAGGAGAAATGCGTATCTGAAGAAGTAGGGAGTATAAGGATACCTGATTTCAATGAAGTCAGAGAGTACGTATTTAAGGTTTACCAAGACCGTATAAGTGTTCCTAAAAGGCTTAAGAGGAAGTATGTAGCGGTATATCTATCTAAGATTGATAGGGTAAATTCCTACTTAGTAGATAGGGTATTAAACAATTTAGAAAGGCTTACTAAGGTCAGAATTGGTAAGTTTTACCAGGAGATACTTAAGTTAGCAGATATTAACGGATATGAACAAACACTTAACGCGTTATACAGACGTATGAAGGTAATTAGTAGGTTGTGGAAAGTATATAGGGTTGGGATTAAATCATCTCTAGATGCTAAAGAGGCGAAAAAAGTTTTTAGAGAATATATTGGTAGGGTACTTTCAATATTTAGGAGGTCTAGTACTGAGTTAGACTTGATAAGAAATGCAGTAACTATCCTCTCGAAGACCCCCTGTATAGAGGACTTACCAACTATAGTTGTTGCTGGTATGCCTCAAACAGGTAAATCAACATTTGTCGGTAATGTATCTACAGCTAAGCCTAAGGTATCTCCATTCCCTTTCACAACTAAGGATATAGTTTTAGGGCATATAGAGTTAGACGGTGTTAAAGTTCAAATAGTAGATACTCCCGGGATCCTTGACAGACCTATTAATGAGTTAAACCCTATAGAGAGGAGGGCATATATAACGATTAAGTACCTAGCAAACTATATACTATACTTCATAGACCCTTTAGAAGACTCTTACTATAGTATTGAGAGTCAACTTAACCTACTACAAATGATAATTAATGAGTTCGGTGAGGAGAGGATATCAGTAGTTATTAATAAAGTAGATAGTGTTAGACCTGAGAGGTTAGAATATGTTAAGAAGTTAGTAAGTGAGAGAACTAAAGCTAATATCTACACTATAAGTGCTTTGAAGAACTTAAACACCTACAACTTAATTAAGGATGTAGTCAGTAAATTAAGAAAAACACCACATAACACTGTATCAGAACCCAGCTTCAATCATCAATCATAGCTTTTAACCTTCATCATCAGTAATGAACTACTGATCTTAAATCGTACCCACGAATGATACTCCTACTACACTTAAGTATAAGAAGTTTAAAGATTTTAATCATAGTTTATGTGGGATTAAATGATCATGTTTTTAAGCATATTTTTAAAGTATACCTTGATACTATTGGGAAAGTACATTAAGTTAATGATGATTACCTCCGGAACTGAGAGATGACGTGAAGGCATTTATCTGATAATACGTAGACTACATATCCAGTAGTTACTTATGAGTTATGATTAATCAGGTATTACTATAACTTAATGATAATCACTGTTTTAATTACTCCGTTAAAAGATACGCCTTAATTAAATCATTATATTGTTAATTCATTTGGTATTTGTTAAAGGATTGCCTTAAAATAATTTAAGAAAATATTTATTTGTTAAAATTATAGTACTTTAAAGAATTAAAGTAATTTTTAACAGTAATTAACCATAACAATCATATGGTGATGTAGGTCATGTCAAAGAAGCCTCCTGTAAAAGTTAAGGACCCAACAACAGGTAAGGAAGTAGAGTTAGTACCAGAGAAGGTCTGGTCTTTAGCACCTAAGGGTAGGAAGGGCGTTAAGATAGGCCTCTTTAAGAGTCCTGAAACCGGTAAGTACTTCAGAGCTAAGGTTCCTGACGACTACCCAGCCTAAACATACTGTCCATTAACTGAAATACCAGTATTTTTAACCCTACTAATCTAAACCTCATATTTTTAACTTATTTTAACCTACTCATACCATTATCTTAGGGATTAAGTTGAAGGTAGTAATAGTCTCGGATAGCCATGATAACTTACTAAATGTTAGTAAGTTTATCGCATATGTAGCTAATATAGGTGTGGATTTAATAATACATTTAGGTGATTATATCTCACCATTTACTTTAAAGAAGTTCTTATCTCTAAATATAAGACTACTAGGTGTTTTCGGTAATAACGATGGTGATAAGCTACTACTCCTTAAATCGTTAGGTAGTGTTGGTGAGATTTATGAAGCACCGTTAGAGACTAGTATTGATGGGTTTAAAACGTTATTACTACATGGGTTTGGGTCTAGAGAACTTACTGAGAAGATAGTCCGTTACTTAGCTAACAGTAGTGGTTATGATTTAATACTATACGGGCATACACATACCTATAACGTAGAGAAATACGGTAATACAGTTATGGTTAACCCTGGAGCACTCTCAGGGTATTTAACCGAATATCCAACAATAGCTATATTCGATACTAAAGACTTAAGCATATCTATAGTTGATATCGACTCTCATAAAGTTATTAAAAACATAGTCTTAAAATAGGTGTGTTACTGACCATAACCTATATTGAGAACACCCTACGCAGTATAAGTGATAAGTAACCTATCATCGGTATCTTAACCGGTATACCGTTAACCTCTAACACCTTACCAACTACCCTCTCTTGAGGAATCCCTAAAGCTTCGAATTCTTGGTAGTCAGGTAGTGGGTTATTATCACCTTTAGTTACGTAGTAAGATGTTCCGTTACGTGTGTTAACGGAGATTACCCTATGTATTATATATCCATTACCAATCTTCTTCTTAAAGACTATGATATCACCTACATCAATATTATTTGATTTAACTATAATTACTAAGTCCCCTGTCTGAAATAATGGTTCCATACTAGGTCCTTCAACAATCCCCAACATTATAAGGCCTAAAAAATTAAGTACTATTATTAGTATGAACAATACCAGTAATATATTAGTTATTAAGAAGGTAATTTTCATCTAATTCTCACTCTATACTATCTAAATCACTTAAATCTACCTCTATTATCTGCCCAGGCCTTTCCTTCTTCTCCTTATCTTTTAACGCTTTTTTAGATGAACTACCCTCAACCTCAACACCACTATCACCAGCCTTCACCTTACTAACTACCCCCCTCCATCTAAACCCACAATTTACGCAGTGAAAACTACCCATAATCGTTATCGTTATCCTCCCTTCAGAATCTGGCAGAGGTGAGATTAACTGCCAAGTCTTCTCCGGCTGGACATCTGAACCGCATTTAGGACACTTAACCATACGATCCTCACATCCACACACTTACTTAATTCAAGTAAATTAAGTTTTAGTATTGGAGCCGCCGGCGGGATTTGAACCCGCGACTTCCGGCTTACAAGGCCGGCGCTCTACCAGGCTGAGCTACGGCGGCACTCCATAAGTAAATAGTTCATATTTAGGTTTTAAGTATTTTTATTTTATAAAAATTTATAAGTACTGAATCGAAAAGTTTAAAAGGCTGTGAAACAGTTTAAAAACTTTACTTATATGAGGTAATCCTTATGTCTGAAAAGGTTATGGAGTCGAGAGGGTGTCCCCCGGATAAGATAGTTTATGATGAGAGTAGGGGTGAGTATATCTGTATTGATACTGGTGAGGTTATTGAGGAGAGGGTTGTAGATCAAGGTCCTGAATGGAGGGCTTTTACCCCGGAGGAAAGGGAGAAGAGGAGTAGGACAGGATCTCCACTATCTCCAACAATTCATGATGGAGGTCTTTCAACAGTTATTGACTGGAGAGATAGGGATGCTATGGGTAAGAGGTTAGAGTTTAAGAGAAGGTTAGAGGTTATGAGGTGGAGGAAGTGGCAGATAAGGACTAGAATTCAGGATAGTATTGATAGGAATATCACTCAAGCAGCTGCAGAGCTTGAGAGATTAGCTGATCAGTTAGGACTTCCTAGAGCTGTTAAGGAACATGCAGCATCTATATATAGGAAAGCTGTTGAGAGAGGTGCTGTGAGGGGTAGGGCTATAGAGTCTATAGTAGCTGCTGCATTATATGTTGCTTGTAGGGTTTATAAGATGCCTAGAACACTAGATGAGATCGCACAATACACTAAAACTAGTAAGAAGGAGGTTGCTAGGTGTTATAGATTACTTATTAGAGAGTTAGGTATTAAAATACCAATCTCAGACCCTGCCGACTTCGTACCTAGGATCGCATCAGCGTTAGGACTTAGTGGTAGTGTTATTAAGAAAGCTATAGAGATTATAGAGGAGGCTAAGAATGCTGGATTAACAGCTGGTAAGGACCCTGCAGGTCTGGCAGCCGCAGCTGTATATATAGCTGCACAACTACTTGATGAGAGGAGAACTCAGAAGGATGTTGCTCAAGTAGCTGGAGTAACTGAGGTAACTGTTAGGAACAGGTATAAAGAATTAACAACTTATTTAAAGATAGACGTACCTCAATAACGAATATTTAGCTAGTTATTTTAATATCATTAGAGGTACAAGGATTTGCTAACACCTTTTGACGTTGTAAATGAGATCTTACCATATATTAAAGCATTAATAGTGTGGAACTTAAGTAATAGAGGGTTTAGTCAAAGACAGATAGCTAGAGCTATGTTTGTATCTCAAGCTCTAATATCTAAGTACTTAGCTAAGGAACCTCAATACTATGTAAATAAGTTAAAATCTCTAGGTTTTGATGAACCAGAACTAAGTAGTGTGGTTGAGATAGTAACGACATATATTAGGGATGGTAGGTTAAACGATGCTAATTTCTACCTAACTACATTTCTACTATCTAAGCTTAGAGATGGTAAGTTATGTAGGATTCATAGGTCGTTAACACACGGATTACTAAACTGTAGTATATGTCAACAACTGATATTTGAAGTTGCTGACGAGTTAGTGCAGAAGGTCAAGTACGTACTAGAGAAATTAGAGTTAATACCTAATATACAGGTATTAGTCCCTGAGATAGGGATGAACTTAGTTGAGGCTAGACCTAACGCTAAGACAGTATTTGAAGTAGTAGGTATTCCAGGACGTATAGTTAAGGTATTTAATACCATTAGAGCAGTATCTCAACCAACATACGGCGGTAGTAGATTCTTATCAATGATATTACTAGAGGTCATGAGGAAATTCCCACAAGTAAGAAGTGCTGCAAACATTAAGTACTTAGAGAGTGTAGAGGAACAACTTAGAAAACTTAATTCGAATATAGTAACTATAGGACCTTATGAAAGTAGGTCATTAGAGATCGTGATTAAACTAATATCTAAGGAGTTAAGCTCGATAAAAACACCTCCAGACGCAATAATAGATCTAGGACCTCCAGGCTTTGAACATCTAATATACATATTCGCTGAAGACTCGATAAAACTACTTGAGAAACTAAAACTCTTAGCTACATCAATTAAGGATTAGTGGGCCCGCGGGGATTTGAACCCCGGACCACCGGGTTATGAGCCCGGCGCTCTACCTGGCTGAGCTACGGGCCCTCACCAACCCCCTCACATAATAACTCCTAGAATAAATCTTTTAAATTTTAAGTATATTAACGGGATAAGTCCGACCATTTCTCTATCATAAAGAGTGAGGATCTCCGTTAGGGTTTGAGTTACATCTATTTTTGTGAAGATCTATTAAGAACTTTATGAGTTATCATTGGTTAAAGATTACTTTAATTTCTGTATTTTATATGAAATCAATGATTAGGAAAAATGGGAGTAGTACTTTAATCGTGATGTTATTAGGAGGTAGTTATTGAGAATGTAGGACAGGAGTTCTTTGCCGATTCTACACAGTCTTTTAATGACTCATCAACTTCTCCTTGGGTAACGTTACCCCCTACACGATATTGACTTACGATTTGTGATTTACCGTCCTTCCCAGCTTCAAATACTTGTGGACATAGTGAGTAACAGACCCCACAAGCTATACATGTATCTTGATTGACACTTACCTTGATCTTAGCCATATATTAACACCTCATTAATTAAGTGTTGCTTACCTAAATAAATTTTTATGTAGGTTTGAACTCTTAGACTATGTAGTACTTGTTAGAACCACCGCTTCTTTAGGGCTGATTAATCGATACTAACTTTGTTATGTAAATTAAGTATGTGATAAGTTTATTAAGACTAAAGCACTGCTATATTGGTGGAGTCCTTGAGTCTCTACTCCCCATATAAGCTACTAACTTCAGCATCATATTTCTACATGCCGAAGAAGATAGTGTTTGAAGTTAACTCAGCATTAAAGCTTTCTAACGAGCTTAAGTTATTAGGTGTTGAGAAGGGTTCTGAAATCTTCTTAGTCTTAGACCCTGCACTTAAGAATTTAGAACATACTGTTAAAACCATTAAGGGTTTAGAGGAGGGTGGTTACGTTGTTGATGTATATACTGATGTAGAGTATGAGCCATCTATAGAGTGTTTAAAGAGGGCTGTAGATTATGTGAGGAAGGGCAAGCATAAGGTGGTTATAGGTATTGGTGGAGGGTCTACATTAGATATAGCTAAAGTTAGTGCTGCAGGTAAGGATAACCCTGATAAAGATGTTGAGGAGTTCATAGGTATGGATAAGATACCTAAGAGGGTGACTCCAGTAGTGACATTACCAACTACTGCCGGTACAGCTGCAGAAGTAAGTAGGTATACCGTCTTTACTAAAGGTGTTGCTAAGGTTGGGATAAACGGTTATAACGTAATGGCTGATATAGCTGTGGTAGACCCTGTATTCACGTATACACTACCTCCTAAGGTGACTGCAGGTACCGGGCTTGACGCCCTAAGTCACGCTGTTGAGGGTATTATATCCTTAGATGCTACCCCCATGTCTGATGCGTTAGGATTCGTAGCTGTTGAACTTGTATTTAAGTACTTGAGGAGGGCTTACTACAGAGGTAGTGATATAGAGGCTAGGTACTTCATGTCGTTAGCGGCTACATCAGCAGGAGCCCCGTTAAACATTGCTAGAACTGTATTAGGACATAGCATCTCACAGACCTTCGGGCCTCAGTACAAGGTCCATCACGGAACAGCGTGTGGTATGACGTTACCTTACGTCATGGAGTTCTACCTACCTGCAATACCTGAGAAATTAGCTGCCATAGCCAGGGCTGCTGGGGTAGATACTTACGGATTAAGTGTTCAG
>JAJHRE010000048.1 GCA_020832985.1 Desulfurococcaceae archaeon
AATACTACGTCTACAGCCTAATACCTGTAAGTGTTTGAAGTAGTAGTGCCGTTAGGAAGAAGCCATACCATAACATCCCGACAATCACTATGAATGTAGTTATCGGGTGTGGTCTGAGTTCTTTAGGCATTAACTTATAGTCAACAACTATCTGTAGGATGTAGGCAAGGAGGAGGGCGAAGAGGCCTAAGTTAGCGCCTAAAGCTGTTAACCAGTACGGTGATGCTAGGCCGAAGCCTATAGACGCTATCAGTAGTATTAAAGCTATAGTGAATTCTAGGTAGAGTACTGGGTAGTAAATCCTTCGAGGGTCTTCCTTAGCCCACGCCCTAATCCTCGGACTAGCTAACCAGAAGCAGTCAGTTATAACCCTACTTGTAGAGTCCATTAAACCGAATTGAGTACCTAGAAGCATCCAGAAACCAGCGAATAAGACTATGAACCAAGCTATAGGGCCTAACACCTCAGATAATGCTAGAGCTTGAGCTGATGCTACAGCCCAACCACCAAGTTTTAAACCTCTAGGGGCGAGTAAGCCGTAGGTTAAGACACTAGTCATAAGTACTGTTAAGAACGTTATGAATGACATCACTATCCACGAATCTATCCTAGCTACATTCACCCAACCCCTCCAACGTTTAAGGGCTTCCTCATCCCTCATATTGAACGGTACTGCCTTAGTCTCTATCCTCACCTTCTTACCACCTACTAAAGTAGATATATAACCTATCCTGTACGCCATACCCCACCCCTTATCCCTAGCATAACTAGATAACATTAAGTTGAAGCCGAAGCCTGCTGGTATGTACGCTATAGCTGCAGACATGACGAACCAATCAGCATTCCTACCTAAGGGCATGTATGGTGTGAAGATACCCTTAATTATATCAGCCCAAGCCCATGCAGGAGCTCCTAATACTACACCAACAGCTACTAAAACTACTATCATGACCACTATAGGCCAGTTAATAAGTTCTAAAGTCTTCTGTACCTTCCCACCAACATGTAATATCAGTAAGGATATTACTAGTAAGACCACACCCCACATTAAGACTAGGTTTGAATCTGCAGGTCCTGGAAGCCTACCCAACTGAAGAGCAACTATAGCTGTAGCTGAGGCAGCAGCCCACCCAGGCCATATCACCGGTATGAAGATAAGTAAAGCCCACACCCAAGCCCAGACTATAGGCTTACCAAGTCTTAAGTATGCGTGATGTATTGGTTGTCCAGAGTAGAGTGTGTATTTAATCGACTGCGAACCTAGTACGGCCTGTACGATACAGCCGATAATAGCTGTCCACATGATGTTCGGACCGTATGCTAGTATCGCGGCTGGGAATAAGTACCACTCACCAGCACCTATAGATAGAGAAGCTAATATCACTCCAGGCCCTATAGCTCTAATATGCTCGGTAAACGTCTTAGGAGGTGGGGGTAGTTCGAATACCTCAGTAATTACCTCCTCACTCATTTAAACCACCTGTTAATCCCTGTGAACCTAATTCCTTAAGTACTCTATTTCTAGATAATATGTCAGGTAGTACCACCCAATACCTCAAACCCACAGACACTGTAGACACCTTATAAAGCGGTAATAACCAATCCTTAAAAGTATTTCCGTGACCTATAGATTAAACTCTATTTTAAGACCTACTAATAGTAAATCAAAATACTTTTATAATTAAGATGTCTAGATGATGCTAATGCGGTAGGCCCCTTAATTCTAAGCCTTAATTAGCTCTTCAATCTTCTTCCTAGGTATTGTGAATATTGGTTTTTCAGGTATTAGACCTTGAGGTCTGAATATAGCTATTAACACTATAGCCATACCTACGAATGTGTACTCAAGCCATACTGGGTCGAATGGTACGTAAGGTGCTAGTAGGCCTCTATACATGACTATTAAAGTCTTAACAATAACGAATACTAGGACTCCAAACATTACACCTAGGTTATTCCCAGTACCTCCTAACATCATGAATGCCCACGGCCAGAAAGTCCAGGTAACTCTAGTGTATGTACTCGCTATACAACTACCTGTGTAGAATGTGTAGAGAGCACCTCCTAAAGAAGCTATAGCTGCACCAACCATTAACGTATAAGTCCTCAATTTAACTATATCCCTACCGTAGACAGTAATAACTAGTTCTGAATCCCTCATAGCCCTTAACACCCTACCATAAGGTGATTTAGTCAACCTCTCAATCAGTAGGAAGGTCAGTAACGCAATACCTAATAAAGTAAATGTAGCTACGTAGAATCTAGCCCCACCAGTCCATCTAAAAGGATCTACTACTGAAACACCTGTAGTACCTCCGATAATTGGTGTGTAGTAGTACGTTATCAACATAAGTACGTCACCCATAGCTAGTAACGTAATACCTAGGTAAGCCTCCCTCAACCTAATAGCAGGTTTAGATGTTAGGTAGCCTATGACAGCACCTAACACCATAGCTAGGACTAGTGTGAAGATGAATATGGTTATAGAGAGTAGTGGGTTCTTCTCAAGTATAGTGTTTAATGTATCAACTACCTTATAGTTGTATTCGTAGAATGCGTATTCAGGACCGTACGGTAGTCCATACATTAAAGCTAATAGCCTACCAGGTATTGCACCAGCAACTAAAGCACCTGTAAGGACTGCTAACACTCTACCAAACTGTGGCAATCCAGCATAACCGACCTCTAAGTTAAGACTTAAAGTCACTATCAAATACACACTGAAGTCTACGAGGATGTATAGTATTACCGGCGGTATTAACTCCATCAACTACCACCTACTAATGACTTAAACCTAACAGTAATTCTAGACCAGTTAATCCCGCCTAAACCCTTAGGATACACTAGTAATGTCGTAGCTAACGCTATGAGCGGGATTACAGGTCTGTAAACAGCTACCCAACCACCTAATTGTATGGCTAACACCATTATACCTAAGTACTCAGTAAGACCTATTAGTAAACCACCTAATACACTACCGTAAATACTGTATAGACCCCCAACAATACTTGAGGCAAACATAGATACTACAATCCTAGAACCTACTGTAGGGTCTCCAGTAATTGTTATTGATGCTATAGCACCAGCTAAACCAGCTAAACCACCACCTAAAAACCATGAAGTTAGGTAGACTACATCTGGGTTAATACCTAATATACTAGCTAAGTTAGGGTTCTCAATAGTTGCCCTCATAGCAGTACCGAACTTAGTCCTAACTAAGAATATGTGTAGAGCTGATATTATGAAAACTACAACTACTAACGATATGAATGTTACCCCTGGAAGACCGAAGACATCAAAATCATATACCTCAAGAACTATCTTCCTAGCATATAATTTAAAAACCCTAGTTAAGTAATCAGTAAACATCTGAATAAATGATAGTAGTACTAAGTCAACACCTAAGGTAGACATCATAAGCGTTATAGGTGATGCACCCCTCCTCATTAAAGGACCTATAACTAAGACGTAAACAGCAACCCCTAATAAACCAACGAATATGAAAGCAACTGGTAAGTAGTAGTATGGTGAACCACCATATAATGAAGTTAACGTAAACGCTATGTAGAAACCCCACGTAACAAATGATGCGTGTGCGAAGTTAAATGTCTTAGTACACATATAGATTAACGTAATCCCAGCAGCCATTAAAGCTAGACTATCCGCATACGCTACAGCCTTAGCTACAGCTATAGGAGGTATCACTTAGACCACCTTAATGTCTTAATGACCAGATGTTATAAATATATCGTTTAAGACCTTCTCAATCAGTACCTAAACACCTTATACTGATTACTGAATAGTAAATAGTAAAATTTTTAAGTAGTAAGTACATTACTAGTATAAGGTGTTAATGTGACCCCAACACAGAGGTTATTAGTTGTAGCTATAGTGTTACTGATAGTAGGTTTAGGTATTGGTTATGGGGTAGGGATTGCATCAACACCTCCTAAAGTAATCACTACCACAACCACGGTTACAGCCCCCGGAGCAGTTACTACAGTCACCCAGACAATCACGCGAACAGTAACTACTACAGTTACCGTGACACCAGCAGTTACTGTAGGATTAAGTGGTCCTATACCTATCGGAGGATTATGGCCATTAACTGGTGAGTTAAGTTCCTTCGGTGAAGAGAATAAAGTTGCTTTCGAGTTAGCTGTTAAGGAGGTTAACGATTGGTTGAAGTCTATGGGTAAGCCGTGGTACTTAGTCCCAGTGATTGAGGATTCAGCAACAGACCCTAAGACAGCTCTAGATAAGGTTAGGATCATGCATGGGAGAGGTGTTAAAGTGATTATAGGTCCTATGGCTAGTGCTGAGATAAGGGAGATTAAGTCTTACGTTGATGCTAATAAGATATTGATTATCAGTCCGTCATCAACATCACCAGCACTCTCAATCCCTGGAGACTACATACTTAGGTACTGTCCTGACGATACTATCCAAGGACCTGCTATAGCTAGAGTTATGTTTAACTCAGGTGTTAGGTATGTAGTACCTATATGGAGAGGTGATGCTTGGGGTGATGGACTTAAGGATGCTACAGTTAAAGCATTCTTAAACATACTTAAGAAGGAGGGTGTTGAGGGTAGTGTTGTTGAGGGTATAAGGTTTGAACCAGGAGCTAAGGAATTCTCAGTAGAGGTCGCTAAGTTAGCAGATATAGTTAATGGTTTAGTTAGTAAGTATGGTGTGGATAAGGTTGGTGTGTTACTATTAAGTTTTGAGGAGGTAGTACCTCTATTCATAGCAGCTGGGAAGTACGATATCTTAGGTAAGGTTAAGTGGTTTGGTAGTGATGGTACTGCTCAAAACGCATTACTAGTCTCTACTAAGGAGAGTGCTGCATTCTCAGTTAAGACTAAATTCGTAAGTACTATCGCAGCACCATCATATTCACCTAAGCTTGAGCATGTTAAGGACTACATAGTTAAGACCTTAGGTAGGACTCCAGCACCCTACGCATACAATACCTACGATGCTGTATGGACTGTAGCTATAGCTCTAAATATTGTGGATGAGTATGACGCTACTAAGATTAGGGATATACTACCCACAGTAATTGAGAATTACTTCGGTGCTAGTGGTTGGTTTAAGCTTAACGCAGCTGGTGATAGAGCGTTCTCAGACTATGAGTTATGGGCAATCCTCGAGAAGGACGGTAAGTATGAGTGGGTCTTAGTCGGTGTTTGGAAAGGAGCTACTGATGAGATTGAGTGGAAAGTACCTCTATATAAGTAAAAGTTCTTAATTTAAAACTAGACATAAAATTTTAAATTTTTTACTCCCTTAACCTCCTTAGGTGGTGATATGAATAGTAATGACTACATCTTAGTGACTAAGGAACTCACTAAATCCTTCGGTGGTTTAGTAGCTGTTAATAGAGTTAGTATTTCAGTTAGGAAGAACAGTATAACTATGTTGATGGGTCCTAATGGTGCTGGTAAGACTACATTCGTTAACGTATGTACAGGTGTTTACAGACCTGATAGTGGTAAGGTATTCTTTGATGGAAGGGATATAACTGGCTTACCTCCTCATGAGATATACAAGTTAGGTTTTGTTAGGACTTTCCAAATCCCAATACCTTTCCAATCGTTAACAGTCCTAGAGAACGTGTTAGCAGCTATGAACAGTGTTGGTGAGAACCCCCTAATAGCTGTTGTTAAGAGGAGGTGGGTTAGGGTTGAGGAGGATATGATTGAGAAGGCTTTTAAGATCATGGATACTGTCGGGTTAAGTAGGTTTTGGGATTTACCAGCTTATAAGTTAGGTGCAGCACAGCTTAAGATGCTTGAGGTAGCTAGGGCATTAGCTGTGGGGGCTAAGTTAATAGCTCTTGACGAACCCATAGGTGGTGTTGATCCAGCATACGCTAACAGGATATTAACTTATGTGAGGGATCTTAAGGAGAGGTTCGACGTCACATTCTTACTGATAGAGCATAGAATTGATATAGCATTACCCTACGTAGACTATGTCTACGTCATGGATAGAGGTTCAGTAGTTGTTGAGGGGACACCTAACGAGGTTGTTAAGAACCCTAAAGTTATTGAGATATACATAGGTGAGTGATTATGGCTTTACTAGAGGTTAAGAACTTAATCTCAGGGTATGGGAAGCTTAAGGTCTTATACAACGTGAGTTTAGAGGTTAGGGAGAAGGGTATTACAGTTGTTGTAGGTCCTAACGGTGCTGGTAAGACTACGTTACTCAACAGTATTATGGGTATAGCTACAATCTATGACGGAAGTATAACTTACGATGGTGTAGACATAACTAGACTACCTACACATAAGATCTCTAAGATGGGTATTGCATACCTACCTCAGATGGGTAACGTATTTACTGAGTTAACAGTAGGTGAGAACTTAAGACTAGCCTCATACCTACTAGATAAGTCTGAGGTTAAGGATAGGATGGATGAGGTCTTAAGCCTCTTCCCAATACTTGAGAAATTCATTAATAGGAAGGCAGGTACTTTAAGCGGTGGTGAGAGGAGGATGTTAGCTATAGCTATGGCGTTAATGAGGAAGCCTAAGCTAATACTACTAGATGAGATAACTACTGACTTAGCACCTATAATAGCTAAGAAAGTATTAAAACAAGTAGTCGACCTTAGAGATAAGTTAGGACTGACAATACTCATCGTAGAACAGATGGCTAAACTAGCACTCGAACTAGGCGATTATGCATACCTACTAGTAAGTGGGACTATAAGATATAGTGGTAAAGCATCAGAACTACTAAACCACCCAGACTTCACAGAACTCTACCTAGGAATTAAGAAAACCTAAAACTAAGGTAGAAATAATAGAGATATTACTGCTAATCCTATCCTAAAAATATTTAAACACGTTATGAATCACAGCGTTAGTAACTATAATACTAATCTACGACATTTATCGTATTTATCATAACCATGTTAACATTTAAAATAACTATGGATTAATCAATAAAAATTTATAAATAGCATATATTATATGTATTGTAGAGGTGTTTGTATGAGTTCTTCTGAAGAGATGGTTATGTTTGGTACTAAGCCTATTAGGGTTGTTGATAAGTTACCAACTCCTGAGGAGGTGTTTAGACTTCCTAAACTTACTTGGGGTAATATACTTACTAAGGTTTTAGGGCCTGCAGCAATACCATTAGGTATGGCTATAGGTTCTGGAGAATGGTTAATGGGTCCAGCAGTAGCTGCAGCTTACGGATTAGGACTATTCTGGTTAGTATGGGTAGGAATGATACAACAAACAGTATATAATTGTTGGTGGGCTAGGATGGTTGTAATGACTGGTGAACCTATTAACGTACTACTAGCTAGAGTACCACCTAAAGACTTCTGGAGTACTCTATCAATGATATTCTCATTCCTAAGGATGTTCTGGCCTGGTTGGGCTGCTGCAGCAGCTACTGGAGCATTAGCTATGGTCTTAGGTAGGATTCCAGGTCCTGCTGAGGCTGAGTTAGTTCGTTGGACTGGTGTAGTCTTATTCCTACTCTGTGCGTTTCTAGTATCTATAGGTGGTAAGATAGAAACAACGTTAGAGATTGTTGAGAAAGCTTTCGTAATAGGGAT
>JAJHRE010000049.1 GCA_020832985.1 Desulfurococcaceae archaeon
AGCTATAACTACTAACTTTGTAGGACTACTCATGATATTCTCCATAAAGTATCTTGAGGTCTTCTAAGGTGAGTCTCTCACCCCTACTTCTTTTCTCCTCAACCTTCTTCCTCTTCTCCTGAGCAATTCTCTCTTCAGCCTCCCTAGCTTTAGAGATCCTTAACTCCCTCAACTTACTACTAAGGTCGTTATACTTACTCCTAAGTTCATTAATCCTTGAGGTGATATTCACTAGTTCTGTAGTAAGTGATTTAATCTCATTTACGATACTATTTACCTTACTCTTTAACTCCTCTATCTTATCCTTAATGCTTTTCAATCTATCCCTATGTTCATTAATCTTAGAAGATAGTTCATTTATTCTATCATTTAACTTGTTTAATTCTAGGTTGATTGATGATATACTAGCCTTCAACTCTACTACCTCACTCCCTAACCTCCTAGCTTCTAACGCCTTATTCAATAATGTCTCTAACCTACCTACCTCCTTCACTAACTTATTCTCCTCACTCAACGGTAGTGATTCAGTCATAATCCTCCATTCAATAGCATCGATTTTCTTCCTTATAGAATTTACTGATACCTTACTGAAAGAGTTTAACTCATTAAGTGTTTTCCTCTTATTCAGTAATTCATGTTTAACCTCTCTTAACTTACTTATTAACTCCCTCCTCTTTGAGAGGGTCTCCCTCCTCTCATTCACTAACTTTATTATCTCGTTCTTAATCTTTATTATCTCTTCTTTATACATTCTTATCGTGGTTAAGTACTCTGACTTAGACTTCTTTAAGTCATTTAACCTACGTCTAACTTCTACTTTACGCTCCTCTAAATTCTTTATTTCTTCCCTTAACTCGTTTAACTGATTTATCAGTTCCTCCTCTGACATAGTGCTTACTACCTAATGATTATTCTAGCATCAGCTATCTTAGCACCTCTACCTGCTTCGTAAGTCATTACCGGGTTAAGATCTACATCTTTAATCTCTTCAACCTCCTCAACAAGCTTGGATAGTTTAAGTATTATATCTGTTAATGCCTTCTTATCTCTAGGTAACTCCCCCCTATAACCCTCAAGTATCTTAGCAGCTCTAATCTCATTGATCATAGCTTCAGCATCATAAACAGTTATAGGTGCTATACGGAGGCTAACATCTCTTAACACCTCAACAAATATACCGCCTAGACCGAAAAGTATTATTGGGCCGAAGGTAGGGTCTCTAGTAGACCCTATAATAACTTCTAATCCGTTAGGAACCATCTCCTGTACTAAAATCCCGTAAACTCTAGCGTTAGGAGCTCTCTCACCGACATTCTTATAAATTCTCTTATACGCCTCACTAACATCTGCTGACGTGTTTAAATTAACTATAACTCCTCCTACATCGGATTTATGGACAATATCTGGACTAACAACCTTAAGCACTACGGGATAACCTATCTTCTCAGCAAGCGCTACAGCCTCATCAACACTCCTAGCTAGACCGAATTTAGGTACTGGTAAGTCATAATACCTAAGCACCTCATAAGACTCATGTTCAAGCAACTTATACCTACCCTCACTCCGTGCATTACCGATTATCTCCTTCACAGAAGCTAAACTCATAAATACATCACCAGAGATACGTTATCAATAAGATATTTAAATATTAATAAATCCCTACTTTTAATGAGGACGCAATCCTTTAGAACTGGAGCTGTTTAAACGACCTATCATCTTACAATGCTTGTAATGTGGTTGAAACTCATCTCAGGAACTTAACACTACAAACCTATGTAGGATACAGAATATATCCTCATTGAGTAAATCAGTAATGGTTGACAATATCTCAATAGGAGCTTAAACTAAGGAACCATCCTATAAAATCTCTAGATATTTAATGAGTAGTGGGCCCGCCGGGATTTGAACCCGGGATCTCCGGCTCCGAAGGCCGGTGCCTTATCCTGGCTAGGCCACGGGCCCTAAAGCTTAATATTGTTAGTTTATTAATTAAGTTTGATAATTCTTAATGCTATGATAGTCTCTTCAGTATTTTAAGGAGAATTCCTCTACTCTTAGACCTGATTAAGAATTCATCACTACCTACCTCTACGATCTCTACATCGTTTTTGAATTCCTCTAAAAATTTAGCTTTTGACTTAGGGATTACCACTATGTAGTATCCTTGAGGGTCTCTCCTACCTAAGGTATCCATGAGTTAATACCTTATTAACTTATTTCCTACTTATCACTGCTTCAGCCATCTCATTAATTACTTTCTTAGGGTCTTTAGCCTTCATAATAGCTGATGATATTAGTACTCCTGAGGTGCCGAGTTCTAATGCTTTAACAACATCCTCAGGTGTTGAGATACCAGCACCTGTTAATATTATAACATCATTATTTACTGACCGTATACGTGATACAGTACTTAATATTATCTCTGGTTTAGCCTTCGATACAGCTATACCAGTACCTATAAGCTCTGGTGGTTCTATCGCAATCATATCAGGGTTTAACACAGCTAATGCAGCAGCAACCTCAGGTGTATCAGCACATACTAACGTGTTAAGCCCTAAGTTCCTAGCCTTAATAACTAATCTAGCTATTTCATCAACCCTAATACGTCTCTCACTATGGTTTATTATGAATCCCTTAGCTCCAGCCTCCTTAACAGCCTCAGGAGGTATATGCCCTGTGTAAGCACCTAAATCAACAGGGTCTACATGCTGTGCATATACTGGTATACTGACATTACTAGCTAAAGTCCTTATCTCTGTGGCTGGTGGTGCTACTATTATGTTAACTCCAGTATTGATACTTACTTCTTCAGCAGCCTTAGCTATAGACAGTGCTGAGTTACCGAAGGAAGTATTATAGACTTTATAATTAATCACTATTACCGGAGTCTTAATCATAAAGACACCAAAAATAATTTTAGAATAGTTTTAAGTGGTTTACTCAGTCCCTGACTTATGAGTACTTAAGAGTTCACTCTCAACCTTAGGCTTCTTAGCTTTAGGTTCTCCTACAACACTTACGAACCTGTCCTTAAGCCTCTCAAGAATCTCAGGCAATGTGGTGTACTCCATCTCTTCAGGACCTAATCTATGAGGCATGAAGGGCCCCATCCTCCTAATGTAATCAGCTATTGATTCAGCTAACCTCCTACTACCATCAAATGCCGGATCATCGAATAAGTCTGCAGGACCTACTAACCTACAGTTCTTTACTTGAAATCCTAGAGCTACAACTCTAGGAGGTCCGTCAAACCTAGTACACTTAGCGTACCTCATAGGTACAGGCATTAGCGGTCCGTAGTGTGAACCCCTCATCCACCCAGCAACTAAGTGAGGTGTTGCGAATGGTTCTAAGATCTCACCAACTGCTGGGAAACCTGATTGTGCACGGACTATAGCTACCGGGTCATCCTTACCTACGTATCTACCAGCCATAAGGTTTAAACGTTCAACACTAACTACAGCTGCTATCTCATTATCCCTCTTCCTATAGACCCTCCTAACTATGTACCTACCGGTAGTACCTATAATAGCTAGTAAGTCATACATCTCCTCAGGTGCGGAAAGCACTACACTCCTACCTTCAAAGACGTCGAAGACCTCAAACTTAAACCCGTCATGTAGTTTAGGATCTATTACGAGGCCTGCAGTGTTGAACGGGTCTGCAAATATCTTAAACATAGGTAGGTTGAAGGCGCCGGGTTCAGTCTTATCAGCCATGAATATAACTATAGGTTCTGCAGGTCTCTCAACGAACTCCATCTCAGCAACTCCAGGACCTAACCCTCTAACATTACCTGAGAATGCGTCACTAAGTAAGTCCTGACCAGCTGCATAGAGACCTAACTCTCTAGCTACTCTAGCAGCTTCTTTGAAGGCATCCCAAGCCAATCCATGAATCTCAGGAGAATCAACACCTTTCTGATGAGTCATTATCAGCTCTAAATCATCACCTGCATTAGTCACGTAGAAATCAACTATCACGCCCTTAATCTTAGCCTCAGCTAGTACTTTAGTAGCAGCAGCTAAGGTATCTGGATGTACTACGTGATGACCTGCTAGAGATCCTATATCAGCTTTAATAACAGATATCGTGGTTAACCTCTTCTCACTCATAATGTAACCACCGTAATACTATGGTATTAACATTTAAATACTCTAACAATTTTAAAAGCTTTTAATTAACGTTCAAAATATTTGAGTGTGATGGGGTAAGGTGATTAGTATGAAGTTGTTGGAGGTTATAAAGCCGTTGACACCTGGTCAGGAAGAACTACTTAATACACTTAATAATAGTGAGTATGAGATAGTAGGTGTTTTCGGACCTACAGGTAGTGGTAAGTCACTCCTAAGCCTAGCATACGGTATAGACGCTGTTAGTGATGGTAAGTATAAGAAGTTAGTAGTTGTTAAACCTATGATCGATGTAACTACTGGTGAAGAGCTAACTATAGCTAAGGCAGGACCTCAGTATATAGAGTTGATCAAGTCCTACATAACAGATGTGTTAGGCCCATTCACCACTTGGGACACCATAGCTAAATACGTAAATGAAGGTAAGCTAATATTCGTAGATACTCACTACCTGAAGGGTAGGACTTTCGATGATTCGTTGATATTCATAGATGATGCACAATCAATTAAAGTTGAATCATTAATTGAACTCCTCTTAAGGGTAGGGAGGAACAGTAGGTTAATTATAGCAGCAGACCCTATATTCCAGACGTTAAGAAGTAAGGAGGCATCAAATACTTCCTCATTACTTAGGGATGTCTTAGTAGGTGAGAGTAAGGCTAAGGTAGTTGACCTAGGTATTAAAGACATAGTTAGGGTTGGAGCTAAGAGAGGTATTAAGTTAGTTCTAGAGTACTTGATGAGGAGCCGTAGCTTAAGTGAGAACGAGCTTAAGTCATTAGAGGTTATAAGAGCTCACGCACCGGATGCAGATATAGTCACAATAGTAGATTTAGACGAGGACGTTAAAAAGTATGAACTACCGTCAGAACACATACCCAACCTACTAGTAATTACTAAGCAAGGACATCTAGGTAGGTTAGTAGGTAAGGGTGGTGAGAGGATAAATGCTATGGAGAAAGACCTTAATAAAAAGATAAGAGCTGTAGAGCTAACTTTAGACTTCACACAACTCATAAGGGCATTACACCCTATCTCATGGATCTGGAAGAGAGTTAAAGATGTGGATTTCGTCGGTACATACTTAGTTGTTAAGATGCCAACAGATTTCCTCGGACCGTTCATAGGACAGAAAGGTTCCTACATAAGATTCCTAGATAGCGTTATTAAGAAGTTATTAGGAGTAGGTGTTAAGATAGTACCTATTGAGGAACCTGAAGAGGGAGGTAAGGAGAAATCCAGAAAGTCTAAGAAATAAACATTTAGAAACACATATGTAGTTCTAATAATCTCGTAAGTGAATAATGTATTTACTTAATGATGTTTTATATCAGTGCTGCAGTGAATCATCAATACTCAGTCCGCCCATCGTCGACATCATCATAGTATAATTAAGGTTTAGAGGTATTTAACTTAATAGTAAATCTTAAATTGTTATAAATTTAAAATTTACTGTAATTCTTACCTGTGGTGTTGGTATGTCGGCCTTCACTATAGCTGATGTATATGCTTTACAGATTATAGATTCTAGAGGGGACCCTACCGTTGAGGTTGTAGTTGTGACTGAGGGTGGTGGTGTTGGTAGGGCTGCAACACCTGCAGGTGCTTCTAGAGGGAGGTATGAAGCTGTTGAGTTAAGAGATGGTGGGAGGAGTTGGGGTGGTAGAGGTGTTTCAAGAGCTGTTGAGAACGTCAATAAGTTTATAGCACCGGCTATAAAGGGTTTAGAATCGAATATGTATAGAGTTGTTGATAGGAAGTTATTAGAACTTGATGGAACTCCTAATAAGTCTAGGTTAGGGGCTAACGCATTAACTGCTGTATCATTAGCTAATGTTAAAGCAGCTGCTGATACTTTAGGAGTTCCTCTATTCCAATTCTTAGGAGGGTTTAAGGCTAGACTCCTACCTATACCTTTAATGAATTTAATTAACGGTGGTGCTCATGCTGGGAATGAATTGACTTTTCAGGAATTCATGGTAGTACCTGTAGGTGCTGATAAGTTTTCAGAAGCTTTGAGGATGGCTGTCGAGGTCTATAAAGAACTTCGGAAGTATTTGAAGGAGAAGTACGGACCTTCAGCAATAAATGTCGGTGATGAGGGTGGGTATGCACCACCTATGAAGTTTGTTAGGGAGGCTCTAGACGCGTTGGTCAACTCTATAAGGAGGGCTGGTTACTCCGAAGGTACGGATATATACTTAGCTTTAGATGCTGCAGCATCACAATTCTATGATGAGGGTAAGAACGTATATAGAGTTGATGGGAAGGAGTTAAGTAGTGAAGACCTCCTAGAATATTATAGAGAATTAGTAGATCAATACCCGGTAAAGATCATTGAAGACCCCTTCAACGAAGAAGCTTTCCAGGAATTCACAAAATTACGTAGTTATGTTAAGGGTCAAGTACTAATCATCGGTGATGACTTAACAGTAACTAACATTAATAGAATTAAGAAGGCAGTCTCTACAGACTCTATAGACGGTTCTATAATTAAGGTAAATCAGGTCGGTACTATATCTGAGAGTGAGGAATGTATTGAATACCTCCTAAACTCTGGTAAGAAAGCAATTATAAGTCATAGAAGTGGGGATACTGAAGATAATGTGATAGCTCATATAGCAGTAGCGTATGGAGTAGGATTAATAAAAACTGGGGCGCCAGCTAGAGGTGAGAGGACATCTAAATATAATGAACTCCTCAGGATAGAGTACTGGCTCGGTGATGAAGCGTTATATGCTGGTAAGTTAAAACTACTGTGAAACTCATATACTGTAGATACAGCTTCAGCTCTAATGAAGTGATTTTTTAAGGTATTAAATACTCAAATAGGGTCTTATCACTAATGACTCTTTCTAAGTCTTTATCAGCTAACATAATACTCATTAAAATCTTCAGTACCAACTCATGATCTTGTAAGAAGTTTGACAATATATTAAGTTTCTCTGAAGTTAATACATCAACGACTACAGCTACGTAATCCCCTCTACGTAGAATTCCTAAGTCATAGAAATCTATCGTTGTATCTAGTAAAGTCTTTAACGATGTGTCGTAGAGGATCACTACAGGTAAGTCTAACCTAGTAGCTGTGAGTGAGGATATCAGTGACGAAATACCAGGGAATGTGACTATGGATTTCAAACCACTACCAGCTAAACTACTTAAAATTCTGTTGGAGATGTATAGGCTGAGTAGGTTAAGTACTTTAGGGTCGGAGAGGACTCTACTATAACTCCAATTATATTTACTTAAGGACCTATATATGAATTCCTTGATTGAGTCCTTACTAAGGAATCTATCTAAAATCCTCTTAGCGTATGTATTACTAGGTACTGTATCACCTTGATAATATCTACAGAGGATTGAGGGATGTATATCTAATATTCTTGAGAGTTCCTCATATGAGTATATGTCCTTAAACGCAGTTAAAACCTCCAC
>JAJHRE010000050.1 GCA_020832985.1 Desulfurococcaceae archaeon
TATACTTATTGATTGTAGGCTTCCTCCTCTCACTAATCCTTAAAGAATCTAAGGCTTTAGACTCAGCTTTAATTACCTCCTCACTAGCGTGTGTTACGATGATATTACTAGCACTTCATACATTAACCTCAGACCCTACAGTAAGGATTACTACAGAACTACCAATCCTTTTAGGGACTTCAGACCTCTTAAGGACTTTCACATTATCTCTTGATGAGTTATCAGCGTTTTTTATATTAGTCTTAGGTGTTGTGGGGTTAGCCTCATCTATCTACGGTATAGCGTATGTTAAGCGTTACTTAGGTGTTGAGAGTTTGAAGTTTTACTCATTAGTATATACACTCTTCCTACTATCGATGTATTTAGTCTTAGTAAGTAGTGATTTAGTGTTATTCATAATTTCTTGGGAGTTGATGACTATTACAGCATTCTTCCTCATATCTTTTGAGAAGGAGAGTGAAGTCGCACGTAGGGCTGCGTTAAAATACTTACTTATGTCTTATTCAGGTTCAGGGCTCATAATAATGTCATTACTAGTACTCTACCTACTCTCAGGTTCTACATCATTCACATCTCTTAAGGGTTTAACTTTAGACCCTACTACTCAGTACCTACTGATGTTATTACTTACTGTCGGTTTCGGTATTAAAGCTGCTTTAGTACCTATGCATAATTGGTTACCTGACGCACACCCAGAAGCACCTTCAAACGTATCAGCATTACTGAGTGGGTTTATGATTAAGACAGCTGTTTACGGTATATTGAGGTTTGCTGTAGATTTACTGAGACTTGATTACTACGTGTTAGGGTTGATACTAGCATCGTTGGGTGTTATATCAGCTGTCTACGGTACTTCAATGGCTTTACTTCAGATAGATTCTAAGAAGTTGATGGCTTACTCTAGTGTTGGGCAGATAGGCTATGTATTCTTAGGTGTAGGTGGTGGTTTAGCACTATACCCAAACCCGCTAAGTATCATCGCATTATCTGCAGGTCTTTTCCACATATTAAACCATGCGGTTCTTAAGGGCTTACTATTCCTAACAGCTGGTAGTGTGATTTATAGGGTGGGTAGTAGGGACTTAAACATCTTAGGTGGTTTAGCTAGGCATATGCCAACAACATTCGTATCAGGTCTAGTAGCATCGTTATCAATATCAGGTATACCGCCGTTAAACGGCTTCGTAAGTAAGTGGCTTATCATAATATCCTTACTACTATCGAATAACTCCATACTCGCTGTCTATGCTTCATTAGCTATATTCGCCAGTGCATTAACTTTAAGTACTTTTATGAAGTACTTATCGAGGACTTACTTATCAAGTCCTAATACCAGGTTAAGTAATGTGAGGGACGTACCACTACCGATGATGACTGCTCAACTATTCTTAGCGATCTTATGCATATTATTAGGGGTCCTACCCTACATACCACTTAAACTAATATTGAGAGTTACTACTACCATCACCTCAATAAACTTAAGCTTAGTTAATGTGTTAATGACGGACATATTTAATATAATGACTTACTTCGCATTACTACTAATAGCTATAGCAGTCTCGTTAGTAACTACTATATACGTCCTGAAGTCTAAAACTAAGTTAGTTCAACTATGGACATTCGGTACTAGGGACTTACTACCGGTGAGGTTAGGGTTAAACGCTACCTCATACTATACCGAGTTTGAACATACCTACAGCTTCAGCTACAGGTTTAGAACGTATACATATAGGTTTATTATAGACCCACTCACAAGTAAGTTTATGAGTTTTGTCAAGGCTTACGATAACGTGGATACCTACTTATACATAATGCTTTTAGTGATTACAGCTTTCTTAACTGCTTTAATTACTTTGGTTGTGGTGGTCTGAGATGGTTGGGCAGTACTTAAGTCTAGTTATTACGGTTTTAATCGTTTTAGCCTTAATACCAGTACTCGACGGTATTGAACGTAAGTTTGTTAGGGCTAGGATTCAGAGTAGGGTCGGTCCTCCAGTACTTCAGACTTACTACGACTTAATTAAGTTATTTAGGAAGGAGTTACTAATACCTTCTACAGCTTCTAAGTTATTCTTTATAGCACCTATACTGAGTTTCTTCACCTCAGTAGCTGCATTATTCGTAATACCCTACACGTTAAGTAATCCGTTAGGTTTTGAAGGTGATTTAATACTCTTCACATACTTACTGATATTCTCATCAGTTACTGCATTATTAGGTGGTCTAGCTTCTGGTAATCCATTCACTGAGGTTAGTAGTAGTAGAGAGTTATCACTTCTAATAGCTTCAGAACTCTTCTTAGGTCTATCCATAGCTGTCATAGCTTTAAAACACTCATCACTAAGCCTAAGTAAGATAGCGTCTACCCCTGTAGTAACGCCTTCGGTAATACTGGCTTACATAGCATTACTATACTACGCATTCGTTAAGTCTGCTAGGACTCCATACGATATAGCTGAGGCTGAACCTGAAATAGCTTCTGGGTACTTGATAGAGTATAGCGGTCCGTTACTAGCTTTTGCAGTATTAAGTAACTTAGTTAGGAGGTACTTAACAGCTTCATTCTTCGTAGTAGTTGCTCTAGGCCCTACAGTATCTCTAGCTACATCACCTATACCTACACCTATTAAGGAATTAACTAACTACGTCTTAGTCTTAGTATTGAGTGTATTAACTTACTTAGCGTTAGGTACTGCTTCAGTAGTCCACGGTAGGTTTAGGGTTATACATGCTTTAGACTCTATCAGGAAGTACACATCAATACCTATAATAGCGTTGTTACTGGCTGTGGTGGGGTTATGAAATGGTTGGTATGTTTTATCATTTAGGGTGGTTGTATGGTTGATGTGGTTAAAACACTTTATGAGGTCTTAGGGGGTAAGATACTACGTCATGAGGTTATCAGGGATGGTGTAGTTATTGATGTTAGACCTGAGGACTTAGTAAGTGTTGTTAAGGGTATTACTGAGGGGTTAGGAGGTATATACACTGTAGTTGTAGGTGTTGATGGTAGGGGTATAGATAACACATACCACAGTATATACGTCTTCAGCTTAGATGAGTTGAAGACCTACGTATTAATTAGGGTTAGGTTAAGTCCTGAAGACCCTAAAGTCGAGTCTATAACACCTATAGTTAAGGGTGCTAACTGGGGTGAACGTGAGGTTAGGGACTTACTCGGTATTGAGGTGTTAGGTCATCCAGACCCCCGTACGTTGATACTACCTGATGGTTGGCCCTCAAACACCTACCCACTCAGGAAGGACTTCAGCTATTGTGAGAGGCCTAGACTAGATAACCCAGGCAGTAATTACGTACCTCAGAGGTCTGAGGAGGTTGTAGCACTACCTTACGGACCTTACCACCCACTACTCCACGAACCTGAGTACTTTGAATTACATGTTAAGGGTGAGACAGTAGTTGATGTTGAGTATAGAGGTTTCCACGTACATAGAGGTATTGAGAAGTTAGGTGAGTCTAGACTAACGTATAATCAAGTACCATTCGTAGCTGAGAGGATCTGCGGTATATGCGGTTTCGTACATAACGTATGTTACTGTCAGGCTGTTGAGAATGCTGCAGGTATTGAAGTACCTGAGAGGGCTTTATACATTAGGTCTCTAGTACTTGAGGTTGAGAGGATCCACAGTCACCTACTCTGGCTAGGTGTTGCATGCCATGTATTAGGCTTCGATACTGGCTTCATGCATGCTTGGAGGATTAGAGAACCTGTGATGTACTTAGCTGAGTTACTAACTGGTAGTAGGAAGACATACGGTATTAACTTAGTAGGTGGTGTTAGGAGGGATGTTAATAGAGACTCTATAGAGAAGGTTGTTAAGATACTTAAGAAGGTTAAGGAGGAGTACGACCACTTCGTAAAGAGCTTAACTAGTGTTAAGGAGGTTGTTAAGAGGCTTGAAGGTAGTGGTATACTACCTAAGTCTGAAGCTATAAGCTACGGTGTTGTAGGGCCTACAGCTAGGGGTTCAGGACTTAAACGTGATGTACGTGTAGACCACCCATACGCAGCCTATAAGGAAGCCTCATTTAGAGTCCCTGTATATAGTGAATGTGATAATATGTCTAGGTTATTAGTTAGAGTTGATGAAGTCTACGAAAGCATATCAATCATAGACCAACTAATTGATAAACTACCTTCAGGTCCTATAATGGCTGAGGATGTGGAGGTCCCGGAGTTTAGGGAGGGGTTCAGCGGTGTTGAAGCTCCTAGGGGTGAGGACGTACACTACGTAATTACTGGGAGGTTTAGTAAGGTGTATAGGTGGAAGGTTAGAGCACCTTCATATAATAACATACCTGCGTTGAAGGTAATGCTTCATGAATGTCCGTTAAGTGATGCACCACTAACCATAGCTAGTATAGACCCATGCTTCTCATGTACTGATAGGTTAGTAGTAGTTGATGTATTAACCGGTAGGAAGTTTAGAGTAGATCTTAGGACTCTAGCTAGGAGGGGTAAGTTATGAGTAGGTTATCATGGATTAAGAAGGCTTTAGAAGTCGGTGTAGTTACTAGGAAGTACCCATTCGAACATGCTGAAGTACCTGAAGGTTCTAGAGGGTTACCTGAGTTTGACTCAAGTAAATGTATTGGGTGTAGTGCATGTGCTAACGTATGTACTCCAGACGCTATAAGAGTTGTTGATGATTTAAATGAGGGTGTTAGGAGGGTTGAGTACTTCGTAGGTAGGTGTATATTCTGTGGTCGATGTGCTGAGGTATGCCCGGTATCAGCTATAAGGATAACTAAGGAGTTCGAACTTGCTTATAAGGATGAGGTTAGATTCATAATAGAGTTGAAGTTGGTTAAGTGTTCTAACTGTGGTAAGCCATTCACAACCACTAGACATTTAAACCATGTCTTAGGGAAGGTAGGTGAGGGACTTCCAGAACTAATGACTTTATGCCCTGACTGCCGTAGGAAGTCAACAGTAAACTCATTCATAACACCTGTAGGTGGTACTGTATGAGTGTCTACAGGAGGAGTATCTGGGTATTCCACCTAAACACAGGTAGTTGTAATGCATGTGATATAGAGATACTTGATGTCCTAACACCGTACCACGACGTTGAGAGGTTCGGTATTAAGTTAGTTGCCTCACCAAGACATGCGGATGCGTTACTACTTACAGGCCCTATAACTAAGGAGTCATTACCGAAGGTTATAGATGCATTACTAGCTGTTCCAGAACCTAAGTTAGTCATAGCTATAGGCTCCTGTACTTGCGGTGGTGGTATATGGTATGATACGTACTCGACTTTAGGCGGTCTTAACGAACTGTATAGGGTTTTGAAGGAGGAGTACGGTATCCCAGAACCACCAACTGTTAAAGTCCCTGGATGTCCTCCAAGACCTGAAGCTATAATCTACGGTGTTGCCTTAGCGTTAGGTATTGTGAAGCAGAAGTACAGTACTACTAAGGTACGTGTTGAGTAGTTTATTACTCCGGAAAACAATTAATTACGTGGGTTAGTACCTACGATCTACGACATCTACTTAAGATGGTATGACCTAGCCTTAAGAGCTATTAACTTCGAAGTTTACGGAAGTCCTCGTAAGGAATCATTCCAAAACATAATACTCTCAGGTATGGGTGGTTCTGGAATAGTTTGTGATATGATCTACTCAGTACTCTACTCAAGTTCTGAGGTCCCAGTAACAGTCGTTAAGGACTTCCAAATACCTAGATGGACTTCTAAGAACTCACTACTATGTGCTATTAGTTATTCAGGTAATACTTTAGAGACTTTAAACACTGTGTTGAAGGCTTTAGAAGTAGGTGCTGAGGTCTGTGTAGTTACCTCAGGCGGTAAGTTATTAGATTTAGCTAGGGTTAAGGGACTACCCCACGTAGTAGTTGATGGTGGTTTAATACCTAGGGCTGCATTCCCTCAACTCCTCATAGCTACAGTTAAGCTACTGAGTACTTACGGAGTTAACATATGTAGTGATTTAAAGAGTTTAACTAATGTTTTAAGAGATGTCGAACCTATATCTAAGACGTCTAAGGGATTAGCTGACTTCCTCAAGAACTCACTACCTGTGGTGATATCTAATATGAGGTTTTACCCACTAGCTATGAGGTTTAAGGACGAGCTTAATGAGAATTCTAAGATGATGGCTAAGGTTGAGTTAGTACCTGAGTGGGCTCATAACGATATAGTTGGTTGGGAACTACCCCTAAGTATTGTTAAGTCTTTAGTTATCTGGGATGATGACTTAGTGATCGAGTTCCTCATAGAGTACTTAAGAGGTAGGGGTGTTGAGTTAGAGGTGTTGAAGTTATTAGGTGATGACCTACTATCTAAGATGCTCTACGGTTCATACATAGCTGGCTTAACTAGTGTCTACCTAGCTGAGTTACGTGGTGTTAAGGCTGAAGAGACTAAATCTATAGATATGTATAAGGAGTTCTTGAGGAGGAGGGTTAAGTAGTAAGACTTAGGTAATCCCCCTCAACCTACTCAGTATTTCTTTAGCTTTATCAATCCTTATGATACCCTCCTTAAGCATCTCAGCAACTACCTTATCTATCTCCTCACCATGAGCTCCAGCAGCTATGGCTATCTGCCTAGCATGTAGTTTCATATGACCTCTCTGAATACCTTCAGTTGCTAACGCCCTTAGAGCTGCTAGGTTTTGAGCTAGTCCTACAGCACCCATAACCTCAGCTAATTCCCTAGCTGTCTTAACCCCTAATATCTTAAGTGATATCTTAGCTAGTGGGTTAACCCTAGTAGCACCGCCTACGATACCTACAGCCATAGGCATCTCTAAATAACCTACTAAATCACCGTTCTCATCCTTCTCCCAAGTAGATAGTGTTGTGTACCTACCACTACGTGCTGCGTATGCGTGAGCACCTGCCTCTAAAGCTCTAGTGTCTTGACCTGTAGCTAGTGCTACAGCTATCACACCATTCATAATGCCCTTATTATGTGTTGCAGCTCTGTACGGGTCTGATGCTGCGAATGCCCAAGCATATACTATACCGTCAACTACTTCAGGACCTCCTACAGCTTCCTTAGGGACTCTAGTCCATACCCTAACTAACCTCCTATCAGCTAGGTTTGACACTATCCTCAACAGTACCTTACCACCTGTTATCTTCTCTATGTATGGACCTACAGCTTCAGCCATAGTGTTAACTACGTTAGCACCCATAGCGTCCTTAACATCAACTATCAAGTGTGTTATGACCATAGGACCTACAGGTGTTTGAATAACTCTAACCTCAACATCCCTAACACCACCGCCTAAGCTAATTAGTAGTGGGTCTTTCTCATTAGCGATCCTGATGATCTCATCCTTATGCTGAAGTATCTTCATAACTGCTGTATGTGGTGATGTAACACCTAC
>JAJHRE010000051.1 GCA_020832985.1 Desulfurococcaceae archaeon
ACCACATCTAAACTTAAATCACTACTTAAGTATATGGCGTTATACGGTGGTTGAGGACGTATACTGATTAAGTATTTACCGTAAGGTAGTGTTATATTGAATACATTTCCAGTACCTACTAATACTTCAGAACCGTTTACATATACGTTGAATAACCCTATAGCTAGATCATTAGTTAGTGAGTCTATTAACGTGAAATTAACTATGTATGACTTCCTAGGAACCTCTATATTAAATGCTGAATCAGTCATTACGTTAATAATTGATGAAGTACTTAAGTACTTATCACTTACCTCTGGAGGTATTAAAACATTAACTAGATGCTTACCAGCCTTAAGCACTGTAGTCAGTGATATGTTAACATACTTAACTACATCCTCAACAACTACTAAGACGTTATCACTTAATAACTCCTTAGTAACACCATCAACTAAATTAATAGTTACTATGTAAGACTTCCTATTAAGTAGGAACTCTAACGTTGAATCCTTATCTAAGGTGATGGTCTTATTAACTACTTCATAGAAGTATGTATAGTTCCTCTGAGGTCTAACCTCAACTACGTATGTTCCGTAGGGTAACTTAATACTTAAGGACTCCCCTAAAAACCCACTAACTACTAATGATTTATTCACGTAGATGTCTAGAGGTGCTTGAGGACCTCCACCAAACTCATCACTAACTAATAACTTAAGCTCGTATAACGTATAGTTAAGTACTACTACGTACGTTACGTGAGGTATTCCTAAAGGTATTTTTATGGTTAGGTTTTTAGGGTCTAGATGAGGTACTTGAGGGTATACCTCTACTAAATACTCACCAGGGAATACATTACTGAAGACTACATTACCTAATTCATCAGTTAAGTACTCCCTCAACACATTACCGTATCTTAAGACTACCTTAGCATTAGGTAATCCAGTATAGTTAGGTGTTAATACTGATACAGTAAGTGATGGTAGTTTAACCCTATCTAAATCTAGTGGTTTAGGTCCGTAAGTCATTAAGTATGAGTTCAACCCCTTAACAATTAATAATTTATTACCACCACCGACAACTACTGTAGAAAGGTCTGGTAATGAGTCAGCATATCTAGCCTCTGGGAAGTTAAAGGTAAGTAATGTCTCAAGTCTAAGTATAGGTAGTTGTAGTGGTTCTAACGATATTATCTGTAGTCCTCCTGAGGTGTATAGGAGGTAATATGGTTTATTGTTTATGAACGTTAACTTAAGATTTAACGGTGTTCCAGGGGCTACATAACCTTGCTCAAATACGTGACGACCTGTTAAGCTATCTAAGAACTTATACACCTTAACAACACTACTACCTAACCTATCAAGTACTGCTACTACGTAAGTACCGTTTACATCAACATCAACTAATTTTAGAGAACCATCACTAAAACCTAAGTATTCATAGAGTGTTAAACCAGTACTACTTAAATTACCTCCATATAAGTAAGTTATGTTTAAGAACCTGTTATATGGGTCATTAATAACTAGTACATAATCATCTACAGGTATGTATGGTTGAGGAGCTGTAAACCCTGAAGGTCTGAACATATATATAGGTATGTCTGGGTATGTAGTGATGTCTAAATCCTTAATCACTGTGTAGTTGATAGGTGCTAAGGTGAGGTCGAAGACCTTTATACGTAGTGGTAATCCAGTGATAGCTACTCTAGTATCTGGTCTGTATAGTAAGGTGAAGTTTAAGTATATCGTCTTAGGTCTAGTGATATCTGATAAGTTTACAACTTCTTTATATCTATTTCCGTAGATATCGTACAAGTATACGTAGGTTAAATACCCTAAAGGTACGTCTATATACCCAACACCGTTAACATCTAAATTACCTCCGTACGTGAGGACTAAATTACTATCTGATACGTTGTAGAGGTATATCTCTACATACGCACTACTAGCAGGTACTAATGTGTTATTGAAGAAATAAGTAGCGTTTATAACTAAAGTAGCTGTCAGGCCTGAGTAGGTTATTAATACTTTAGATGGGTCGTAGTAATAACCATCACTACTAACGACTTTAACTGGGATTACATCATATGGTGTAATATGTTCTAACCCGTACGTTAGATTACCTATTAACGGACCTAGCTTAACCACCCTCTTCACGTTAACATCATAGACGTATACATACCTTTCAGATGGTTGTAAACGGTCGACGCTTAAGGTTATTAACTTAGTAGTTGTAGGTGTCCTCATAAGGTATAACTTCCTCACAGCTAATGTATCTCCTTGAATATAATGTAACATACCGTATAACCTACCACCAACTACTTTAAATACTAGAACCTCACCTAAGTCAGTCCCTACAGCTAGGTAGTTCACTGGGTAGCCATCAACAGCGTAGGAGGTTAACGAACCTGTTAATGGGTATGTAAAAAGTATTTGAGGTCCTTTAAACGGGTCTGAAATGTTGATAAGTTGAACTACTGAAACACCACTTAAAGTCCCTAAAACAACTACTAAGTCGTTAGATATACTGACTACGTAATCTATAGATGTATTTAATCTGAACTCATAAGCATATACCAGTAACTCACTTATTGATTGTTGAGGTAATGCATACATTATATGTGGAGCTAATGAGGTAATTATCAGAAAGCATATTAGAATTAATTTACTCAGCACCTACTTAACACCTACCTCCTACTAGATCATCACCTACGTTTAAATAATTAGCTATCAAGAGTATCCTGATAAACTACTGCGTAATTTTTTAAGTTGTTTAACTATAATCTATTATGGTTAGGTAAGTATTGAGTTTTATTAAGAAGTTGTTGAGGAAGGGTAAGGATGAGGGGGTTAAGGGTAGTGGTGTTAATGAAGTTACTGAGGAGTTTAAGGATTTATCAGTAGTTCTTAAGTCTAGGAAGTATTTAAGACCTGAGTTTAGGGTTTTAGAGAGTTACCCACTTACTGAGCCTTGGGCTTACGCTGTAATTATCGAGAATATAAACACTGGCGAGATCGTCTATAATGTTGAGGAGGTAGGGCTTAGCGATCAAGAGCTTAAGGTTTTTAAGGACGTGATGAACTACCTGACTTGGGAGTTAGAACCACCTAAAGGTAATGTAGATATACGTGAGTATTTTCAGAAGAATGCTATGAGGGTTATTAAGTTATTTCAGATAAGGCTGGGTAAGACTCCCATGCTTTCATGGTCTAAAATAACATACTATGTTGAGAGGGAGATCCTCGGTTATGGTTTCTTAGACCCACTATTTAGGGATCCTAACATAGAGGACATATCATGTAACGGTCCTGGGAAGCCTATATATGTATGGCATAGGAAGTATGAGTCAATACCTACTAACCTATCATTCCCTAATGAGGAGGAGTTAAGCAAGTATATACTTAAATTAGCTCATATGGCTGGTAAGCATATATCCGTAGCTTACCCAGTACTTGACGCTATATTACCTGGTGGTCATAGGGTAGCCGCTACATTCCAGAAGGAGGTATCTACTAAGGGTTCTACCTTCGCTATTAGGAAGTTTAGGGAGGACCCTATAACAGTTATAGATATGATTAACTTCGGGACGATCTCACCTGAATTAGCTGCTTACTTCTGGTTGTTAATGGATTATAAGATGGTTACGTTGATTCTAGGGGCTACAGGAGCTGGTAAGACAAGTACTTTAAATGCTTTAGCATGTCTCTTAAGACCTACTTATAAGATAGTTACTGTTGAGGATACGCCGGAGCTTAGGTTACCGCAGGAGAATTGGGTTCAACTAGTTTCTAGGCCTTCATACCTAGCTACTGGAGGCCCTGGAGAGATAGACTTATTCCAATTAGTTAAGGTAGCTCTTAGGTATAGACCTGACGTATTAATAGTTGGTGAGGTTAGGGGTGAGGAAGCATACGTGTTATTCCAGGCTATAGCTACTGGACATAGTGGTATGACTACATTACATGCTGAGAGTATTGAAGCAGCTGTTAAGAGGTTAACATCACCGCCTATGAACATACCGCAATCATACATACCATTAATAAATGTAGCATTAGTTATTAAGAGGGTTACTAAGATTGATGAGTTCGGTAGGCCTAGACCTACTAGGAGGATAACTAACGTATGGGAGGTTGAAGATTATGAGAAGTACTTAGAGGTCTGTCGTTGGGATCCTGTAAGAGATAAGTTTGAGTTAAGCCTAAGTAAATCACTACTACTTAAGAAGATTTCTGAAGTAAGTGGTAAGTCATTAAGTGAGTTACTAGATGATTTAAGTCTTAGGAAGTCTATACTTGAGTGGTTAGCAGTTAATAAGATTAGGTCTTATAAGGAGGTAGCTAAGTATGTGTATAAGTACTACTTAAGTCCTAAGGAAGTATTAAGTAGTATTAAGGTTATGAGGTAATGTCTGAGAGGCCTTCACTAACCATATATGTAGATGCTATAGCTTTAACTTTATTTGAACGTCTAGGTAGGTCCTTAGCTAAGGTGTTTGAATTAGATAAGCATATTAGGTCTGCAGGTATGTACATACATCCAGTTACATATGCTTGTAGGGTATTACTCTACACGTTAATATCTTCAATAGCTTCAATATCTACATTGATATTAGTGATTACAATGACTAACCAACCATTAATTAATAAGGTAGTATACATGATTTCTCTCGCTTTAATACCGATCACAGTATTCTCACTAGGTATTACATACCCTTCAATAGCTACATCACTTAGGAAGTTATTTGTAGAGTCTGAATTACCGTTCCTGATGGTGTACTTAGCTACTATGGCTAAAGGCGGTGTAAGTGTTGATATAGCTATAGCTAGGGTTTCTGAGTTAAGAGTGTTTAAGTATGTTAGGGCTGAGGCTAGTAGGGTGGTCAGACAGGTTAGAGTATTTGGTGATGACCCCCTCACAGCTATTGAGAAGGTCGCTCATGAACACCCAAGTAGTAAGTTTAGAGATGTTATGTTAGGTTATGTAGCTACCTTAAGAGCTGGTGGTGACGTTATTCATTACCTAGAGACTAGGGTTAGGGAAATCTTAAGTAGTAGGATTGCTGAGGTTAAGGCTATGGTTGATAGATTAGCTATATACTTAGAACTCTATATAATATTAGGTGTTATAGTCTCATTAACAATATTCACATTCTTCGCTGTGAGTGGTGCTATAACAGTTGTTGGTGGTCCTAGGTTAAGAGGTGTTAGTATAGATCCTACCATACCTATGATATATAACGTAGTAGTCCTACCGGCATTAGGTATAGTTACATTATTAATAATACATCTATCACATCCGAGGACTTCACTACCTCATAGAATGCCTTACATAATGATGTTACTTACATTACCTATAGCTGTCTTATCATCCCTAGCTACACTAGTACTTACTGATTCCTGGCATGTAGTTGAGGGTGTGTTAATGCCTAAGGATGTAAAACCAGTACTCATATCAGTAACTATAGGTTTAGTTGTATTGTCATTACCTCCTTGGATCACGTACTCTATAGAGAGGAGGGGTACTAAAGGACTTACTAGATATTTAGCTGATTTCCTAAGGGATTTAAGTGAAGTTAGGAAGTCTGGGTTAAGCCCTGAGAAATGCTTTATAGTGCTTTCAGAGAGGTCCTACGGTAGTTTAACAGTAATTGTTAGGAAGGCTGCCTCAGCATTAGCTATAGGGTTAAGCTTGGATAGGGCATTAGCTAGGTCTGTCAGTAAGGTTAAGGATTGGTTCTTAGCAGTGATATTTAGGTTTTTAGTAGATTCAGTATTAGTTGGTGGGGGGTCGCCTGAAGTGATAGACGCTTTAGCAAACTTTACTCAAGGGCTTGCTGAGTCTGAGGAGGAGTTAAGGAGTAGGTTGAGGGCTTATGTATTACTACCATACTTCGGAGCCTGTATGATGGCAGCATCACCTGTGATAATTGTATGGCAGTTAATTAGTTCGTCACCAACACCTCCAAAACCTGAGGCAGTAGCATCACTCATACTAACACTGTCTTTAGGGGCTATGATTAACTCATATATGATGGGGTTAATAGCTGGTAAAGTAAGTAGTTTAACAGTAGCTGCTGGGTTTAAACACGCAGTTATAATGACTTTAATAACTATATTAACTATATTAACGACTTTAACAATACTTAAGATACTTTAGAATCTACGGATGGTCCTTAAGGTACGAATATGGAGTATATAACTGTTACTGAGGGGAAGGCTAAGTTATTAGTACCTAATCCAGACTTATTTCGTAGACCTGACGGTGTCTACGAACCTTCATGGGCACCAGTCTTCTACAACCCTAAAGCAGTAGTTAATAGGGATTTATCCATATGTATGTTATCATCAGCGGTCACATACCTTAAGTTAAACTCATTAAACATTGCTGATGTACTAGCAGGTGTTGGTGTTAGAGGTATTCGGTATATACTTGAAGTACCTTCTATTAACTACGTAATCCTAAATGATAAGAACCCAGAAGCTGTTAAGATAATAGTTAAGAATGTAGAGTTAAACGCCTTAGGAAGTAGTACTAAGGTATTCTGTAGTGATGCTAATCTCTTACTCTATAAGCTTAAGGAGGAAGGTGTAAGATTACACTACATTGATATAGATCCTTACGGAAGTCCAACACCTTTCCTTAAGAGTGCGTTATTATGTGTTGTAAGGGGTGGGTTATTAGGTATAACAGCTACTGATATCGCACCACTCTCAGGTATTAAGTATCTTGCCGGGTCTAGGAAGTACGATACTAGATTAGTGAGGACTGATTTCTACTATGAAGTAGGTTTAAGGACTTTATTAGGGTATATCGCTAGGAGAGCTGCTGAATTAGATAGGTATGTCGAACCACTCATGTGTGTCTTCCACGATTACTACTATAGAGTACTTATACGTGTTGGAAAAGGTGTTAGGAAAGCTCAGGAAATGCTCTCAAGTAATATAGGCTACATAACATACTGTAGGAATTGTCTATCGAGAAACTACGTCAATGACTTAAACTCAATAATTATTACATGCCCTAGGTGTGGTAGTAGGAATGATGTGTTAGGACCTCTATGGGTAGGTAGTACTAAGAGTAATGACTTCATAAACAACCTAGTGAGTA
>JAJHRE010000064.1 GCA_020832985.1 Desulfurococcaceae archaeon
CCCTCAACGTTATGTACTGTGAGTATATCTGAACAGTATATCGATTCTGGTTAGGAGTTCTACTAAACGGTCCTTGAACTGTATAAGACCTCAATAACCTTAGATATAACCCCTCTAAGAGTTTCAGCTACCTTCAACTTACTACTCCTTAATACCTCAGCTACTGATTGCCAAGGAAGACCTTGAAGAACCTTAGATATTAGTAATACAGCTTCAGATTCATCTAAATAATTCAGCTTACCCTCATAAATCAACTTCTTAGTAGCCATCACTACAGCGTCACATACTGTCTCGTAAGTCATAACACCTCTAACATACATCTTAAGCCTCTCTAACTGAGTCTGAGTTAAACTTAAACTATAATTACGGGTTATAATTGATGCTTGCCTAAGGAGTAAGTACGCGACATCAGGTTCGAAATCCCTATAAACATCATGTAACGACTCAACAAACTTCACTATGAACTCCTCTAAACACTGATTTACTAATTCAACCCACTTACTACTTAATGGGTATATAACTAATGAAGTATACTCACCGCTTACAGGATTCCTATCAGGTGATAGGTGAAGTACTTTAAACCCGTTCTTAAGCCAGAAATTAAGTAATTCCTTATTAATTCCGAACCCACTCCCTACCCAATCATAACCACGTTCACGTGCTTCCTCAATAATTTCCTTAATTAGGAAGGACCCTATACCCCTACCCTGAAGTTGTGGGTGGACAGCTATCCTAACAACTCTCCAACCTAATCCCTTACCAAACTCCCTCCTCCTTAAATGCTTCAACAATCTATCAGGGATTATATTACCTGCTATCTTACCACCGTAGAGTAGTTCATCAATATACTCATCAGGTATACCACCCTCCTCAGCTAGTTGGGCTGCAGCAACTATCTTACCTGACCTAAGCCTAACAATCCTTATATAGTGGTGAGGGGCGTCAGCCAACATCCCTAAATCATCAGGTTCATTCCTGTAGTGTGCTAATACGTATATACCGAATAAGGACTTAAGCATCTTCTCACCCTCACTACTAAATAGGTACTCAGGATCTACCTTCAAATACTCGTACTCTCCACCATCCACATACTTAAAGTCCTGCTCATCTAATTGATCTGGTTCTGCATCAAGTAATAAAGTATCGAATTGGAAAGCTTCTATAGGGTCGTTCAACGCATACCTGATAGGTTCGTTCATTTCATACTCGATTAACTTAGTCGTAGAGTCCTCCCTAACCCTCTTAAGAAACCTTACTGAAAACCCCCTACCAGCTCCTTCATAACCGTGAATAGTAGTAGCAAATATAGTTCTCCTAAAGTTTAACCACATCTTATGAAGTAAGGGTACAGGTATTCCAGCAGCTTCATCAACTACTAACACATCTAACCCTAACTTAATTATATCTGTAGGTTGCCAATACTCTATACTAAATCTATCACCCTTAATCTCGATCACATTACCTTCTCTACTTATAACTCTATACTTAACACCTAATACGTCTAAAGACCTCATAGCTAATTTCATTAACGATTGAACGGAGAGTATGTCATGAGCTGTCACACCAACTCTAACCCTATTCTTAAACTTTAGTAATTCTGTTATGAGCCCTACAATACCTATACCTACAGCACATGACTTACCCCTACCTCTATCTGCAGTTATGATTAGGGTTAACCTCCTGTACTTACTGGGAATACTGATGAAGTTATCCTCAATTAACTTAATCACTTCAACCTGGTCTTGGGTTAAGGCTAACTTATAAAGACTTTGAGGGAATATAGTATGTTCTGGAGTTACAACCTCCTTAACATCTTCCACACATTTACTGAGTTCTGAAGTTTTTAGGAGTTTACCATGATCTACATCAAATATATAAATACCGTTATGTTCGTAAAGCTTCCTCACAACCCATCTAATGAATATATACCTAGGTTCTGGATGACGAGGAACTACCAAACTACACCTGAATAAAGTCTTAGAGTTAATCCAATCATTAAATTCTGGAGTTAGGAGGATTATTAAACCACCACCCTCCACAACACCTAATAACCTACCTAAATCATTAGGTTTTAAGTCATGTATTAAATCCATCACTAATACCTGATGAGTAGTCCCTAAGACCTTCTCAGAAACTTCATAAACTAACGGAGTATATCTGTAATTAGATGCGAATTTCCTGAGGACCCTCCCCATAATCCTAACAATGTTTTCACTATCTTCGAATTCATCATGATACGTATGAAGGATTGATACTTTACTAATATCCTTCCTAACCTTACTGAAGTACTTGATATACTTAAGAATTAATTGAGAAGCTATACCTACGAGCTTAACATAATCATTACCTGAAAGAACTACTAAAACCCTATACCTACACCTAATGATATGTTTTAATGTACTTGTGAACTCCTTAATAAACTTACTATAATCAGCGGTAACAACCTCACGTAATCTATCCTTTACATAACTTAACTTCGGTAACTTACTACCCTCGTAAGACATAACCATACCTACCCACTAAAATAAAATACCTAAATTACTATGGCCACTACGATCCGAACTTCCTAACCCTACCAGCCTGGTCGAAAGCTGTATATAGTAGTTCAGAACATCTTAACCTACCTAAAGAGCCTTTACGAGCAATCCTCTCATTAAAGTCTTTTACACCATCAGCAAACATTGTCGGCGAGTACAGTAGTACAGGTACAGGATCTCCTGTATGATCTCTAACCTCAACAGGTGTTGTATGATCTGCTGTTAAAACTATGACTACCTCCGACAAATCAACTCTATCCATTATATAACCAACAACCCTATCTAATTCATTAATAACTCTTACCTTAGCGTTAACATCACCATCATGTGCTGCAGCATCAGTTCCTTTAATATGAACGTAAATGAAGTCGTAACCAGCCTTATATGCTTTAACAGCTTCCTCAGCCTTAGATAGGAAGTTAGAGTTTACACCACCTGTAGCACCTTCAGGTGTAATGACGTCAAACCCTACTAACCTACACACCCCCTTAATTAATGCGGTAGCACTTATAGCTAAGCACTTACTAACTATTAAATCCTCCCTCTCCTGAAGCTTAGGTATGTAAATCATCTTACCAGCACCTCTAAGAAGGACTATATTAGCTGGTGGTAGACCCTTCTTAACCCTCTCAATATTGAGTGGGTGATTCCTAAGTAATTCATAAGTTCTTAAGGTGATTTTATTTATGATTTCTGCAGTCTTAACAGCGTTCTCATCATTTACTAAAGCCTTACTCCTCAAAACCTTAGAACCTACTTCATGAGGGTCTGTATCACTAACGTCTGCAGATACTGAAGTACCTCTAAGAACTACTGCAACTCTATGTTCTGTAGCTGAGTAAAACTTAACCTCAACACCATCTATATAACCGATATTCTCATTCAGATACTTTACCAACTCCTGATTCTCAGGTAATGCCCTACCAGCCCTCCTATCAACAACTACTAACTCATCATTAACTGTAGCGAAGTTACCTCTTAAAGCTACATCACCTGGACGGAGGTCTGCACCAACACCTAATGCTTCGAGAGGTCCTCTACCGGGGTAGAATCTATACGGGTCGTAACCAAATAATGCTAGATGTGAAGTATCACTACCAGGTCTTACACCGGGAGCTATAGGGTCCCAAAGTCCAAGCGATGATATACTAGCTAATCTACATATGTTATCCTTACTAGCTACCTCTAAAGGTGTCTTACCGCCTAAACTACTTACTGGTCTATCAGCCATACCGTCCCCCACAATTAATATTACCTTAAGCATAACACCACCTAAATAATCATCCTCTTTAAATCCTCATACAACTTAACATACCTATCAACTATCTCCTTACTTAACGATGGTTTAATAGTGTTTAAAGCTCTTAAGAAGTAATTCATAGATATAGGTCTTGCCTCAAGCCTCTCTCTTAAAGCCAGCATCACAGCCTCCCTAACTAGTGCTTCTAGGTCTGCACCTGAGTAACCTTCAGTTAACTCAGCTAGTTTCTCAAGGTCTACATCACTAGCTAGTGGTACCTTCCTAGTATGTACCTTAAGTATCTCTAACCTAGCCCTCCTATCAGGTGGTGGTACATATATAACCCTATCAAACCTACCAGGCCTTAAAAGAGCAGGGTCTATGATATCAATCCTATTAGTAGCACCTATAACAACTACGTTCTTCAACATCGTGATCCCATCCATCTCAGCAAGTAATTGATTAACTATTCTATCAGTAACTCCAGAATCATGTCTTTGCCCCCTCATAGGTGTGATAGCATCTATCTCATCAAAGAATATAACTGCAGGAGCTACCTGACGAGCCCTCCTAAATATCTCCCTTATAGCTCTCTCAGACTCACCAACCCACTTACTAAGTACTTCAGGACCTCTAATAGCTATGAAGTTAGCACCTGATTCAGTAGCTACTGCTTTAGCAAGTAATGTCTTACCACACCCAGGAGGTCCGTAAAGTAAAACACCTCTAGGCGGTCTTATACCCATCTTCTCAAAAACTTCAGGATACTTTAAAGGCCATTCAACAGCTTCTCTCAACTGTTGTTTAACCTCATCTAAACCACCGATATCAGACCACCTAACCTCTGGAACCTCAACGAATACTTCCCTCATCAACGTTGGATGTACAACCTTCAACGCCTCTAGGAAATCATTTTTAGTTACTTTTAAAGTAGCTAGTTTCTCTGGTGGGATAGGTTTATTCAAATCTATATTCTCACTCTTTAAGAACTTCCTAAGTGCTGACATAGCAGCCTCCTTAACTAACGCAGCTAAATCAGCACCTGTATACCCGTGAGTAATCTCAGCTAACGCATCTATATCTACATCATCAGCTAATGGGACATCCCTAGTATGCACTAGTAGAATCTCCTTACGAGCCCTCTTATCAGGTGGTGGGATCTCGATCTCTCTATCAAACCTACCAGGACGTCTCAACGCAGGGTCTATAGCATCGATTCTATTAGTAGCACCTATAACAATTATCTTACCCCTCTCTTTAAGACCGTCCATCAACGTAAGTAGTTGGGCTACAACCCTCTTCTCAACCTCACCAACAACCTCCTCCCTCTTAGGTGCTATAGCATCAAGTTCATCTATGAATATTATTGATGGAGCATTCTTCTCAGCCTCCTCAAATATCTCCCTCAACCTAGCCTCACTCTCACCGTAGAACTTACTCATTATCTCAGGCCCGTTAATAGCTATGAAGTAAGCCCCTATCTCATTAGCTAATGCCTTAGCAAGTAATGTCTTACCACACCCAGGAGGTCCGTAAAGTAAAACACCCTTAGGCGGTTCAATACCTAAGTGCTTAAATAATTCTGGATGCCTCATAGGTATCTCAACAATCTCTCTAATCCTCTCCTTAACCTCCTCTAGATCACCTATATCCTCCCACGTAACCTTAGGTATCCCTCTACCAACTGCCTCCTCCCTAACAGGTTCCTCCCTAATAACCAACTCTGTATCCTCATCAATATACACAGCCTGCGACGGCTGTGTAGCTGTAACTATGAACTTCATAGGTTCTCCAAATGCGAAGGGTATCTGTATAAATACTGCCTCACCCCTAACTACAGCCTTATTAAGTAGTAAGTTCTTCAC
>JAJHRE010000052.1 GCA_020832985.1 Desulfurococcaceae archaeon
GAGACCTTACCCTCACCTAATAACTTAATGACTTTATACCCTGGGTATATACGTACGTTACTAAACTTCTTAGCTACCTCAACACTTACGTCATTCACGTTAGGTACTACGTAATGTACTTCTAGAGCTATCGGTGCTAGTAGTTCTAAACCTTCAACACCTTTAACACCGAAGCTAACTAATAGTACTTTCCTACCCTTGAATAAGGGGCCGTCACATACTACACAGTAGCTTAACCCCTTACCTATGAAGCCCTCCTCACCCTCAACACCTAACTTCTTAGGTGCTTTACCGCAGGCAGCTATAACAGCTAATGACTTATACGTAAACCCCCTCCTAGTCTTAACTACGAATACATCACCTATCTTCTCAATACTTACGACCTCATCAACTATTATGTTAACTCCGTAGGACTTAACCTGATCACGTACTTTATAAACCAACTCAATACCTGGTAATGGCTCTAAGCCAGGGTAGTTCTCAATTACTGGGGCGTAAGCTAGTTGACCACCAACATCTACTGAAATCACAACTGTTTTAAGACCTAACCTACTTAAGTATAGTGCTGCTGATAGGCCTGAAATCCCAGCACCAATAACTACTACATCGTATAGGTAATCCTCACTCACGGACTAACCCCTTAGAAAATCCTCAACTGAAATATATTAACACTATTGTAAAATACTTAGAACGTATTACGGGATACGTGTAGATGTGGTTAAATATATTAAGGGTTTAGTTAAGGTGAGGACTTAAAACCAACAGTTGATATTGGTAATCCGTAGAATGACTTAAGTCCTTACAGTGAGTAGTAGTCTTCACTTATTTTACTTACTTAAATTGTAGATATTATTGAGGGGTTAGGTTTTGGTTAGGTTGAAGGAACTACATGAGTTGATTATTAGGGAGCTTAGGCTGAGGAGTGATCCTGTCGGTGTTAAGATATTTAAGGATTTGATGGATGTTCCTTCAAATATTAGTAGGGTTCCTGATAGAGTTACTGTATGTCAGTTATCTACTTTAGCAAGACTTCACGGTCTTACATACTATGCTACATCTGATGATATCGCATGTAAGAGGGGTGGGGCTTCGTTAGGGTTGATACATGTACCGGAGGATGTGATTGTTGGTGAGGATGCGTATGCACATACAGTAGATGTTGAGACTGCTAGGAAGTTATACACTTCAATACCTATGCTACCTCCGGAGAATAAAGCAGTTCTTATGGGTCCACTTAATGAGTTATCAGTAGATCCTGATGTAGTACTTATTGTTGGGAACCCTGCGCAGATGTTAAAAGTTGTTGAGAGTTGGGTATGGTTTACTGGGGAACCTGCGACGTTAGTAGCTACAGGTGTTCACGGGATATGTGGTTACGGTATCGTTAATACCTTAAGAACTAATAAGTTAGTACTATCACTACCATGTAGTGGTGCTAGGAGGGTAGGGTTATATATTGATGATGAGATGGTAGCTACAATACCGTTTAAAGTAATTGATAAGTGGGTTGATGGTCTAATATCTACACGTAAGACAGGACATCCATACCCAATACCACCTAGGATTGTCTGGAACCCACCCCCACCACCACATACACCGTTAAAACCTAAGACATGAACTTAAACAAACTTAGAATTGTTTTTCCACTACTTAATTTAATGAGTAAATTTAACTGATTAAGTAGTTTAAATTTGTGGATGTTGATGGGTTTTACACCTAGTTATAAGGTCGGTGTTGAGTTCATTAACGAGCCTTATAGGAGTGTAATTCAGGGTTTACGTGATGCTTTAATTAGTGTGTGGGGTGATAACTTAGTCTCAGTGGTTGTTTTCGGTTCTGTAGCTCGTGGTGATGCTAGGAGGGATAGTGATGTCGATTTACTCATAGTAGGTAAGCAACTACCTAAGTCTAGGTTTAAGAGGTTAGAGCTTTTTGAGGATGCTGAGAGGTTGGTTGAGCCGTTGGTAGAGGGTTTGTGGTCTCAAGGATATTATATAGACTTCACACCTATAATACTTGATGTTGAGGAGGCTAGAAGACATAGACCTATATACCTAGATATGGTTGTAGATGCAGTCATAGTATTTGATAGGGATGACTTCTTCAGGAAAGTCCTAGATGAGTTATCTAGTAAGTTATTAGCTCTAGGTGCTGAGAGGAAGAGAATCGGTAAGTTATGGTACTGGGTTTTAAAGAAGGACTACAGACCTGGTGAGGTTATTGAGATATGAATAACGTACTCATGGCTAAATCATATATTAGACAAGCTAGTGAGAGGTTAAGACATGCTAGAGAAGCACTTGAAAACAGTAACTACCCCTACGTAGTGAGGCAGTCCCAAGAAGCTGTAGAACTACTACTTAAGGCAGCTCTCAGATTAATTGGTGTAGAACCACCTAAATGGCATGATGTAGGTCCAGCACTTAAGAAAGAAGCTGAAAGATTTCCACAGTGGTTTAGAGATGAAATACCTAAACTAGCTAGGATCTCCAGAAAACTTAGGAGGGAGAGGGAACCATCACTTTACGGTGATGAAGAATCTAAAGTACCACCTGATGAGTTATATAGTGTTGAGGATGCTGAAGAAGCACTTAACTGGGCTACATACGTCTTCGAAGTAGCTTCTAAATTATTTAAGGAGTTTACTGGGTTAAGTATTGAGTAATTAATTCTAGGAAGACAGGCCTCACTTCTACATCTCCTTCCTTGATCCTCAGACTCCCTAAATTTATGGAGGACTTATTCTCTAAGTATTTTAGGTAAGTTATTAATTGGTGATTGTGAGGGTAGGAAGTTAGGTGGGGTTTAATGATTGAGGGGTATACTTAATTTGATTATACTGAAATTACTACTTTAGTCTTTACTGACTTGATTTAGTAATTCTCTATTACAGATAGTGTTTGTTAGAGTATTTAATATGTTGTTGTTTAAGGTTTAAATACTACTTCAACATTATATAACCGGGTGGGAAACTGAGAAGCTCTCTACCATTGATGTTAATAGCATTTCTGCTTTGCTTATTAATCTTAGTGGGTGTGGTTGAGGTGCAGGCCTCAAATATTAGGGAGGTGAGGAAACGTGCTGAGGAGATGTTACTCCCACTTGAGGGGGTTGTTGGGGTAAGTCATCGTGAAGACCCTCCAAAAATAATAGTCTACTTAGAACATGAGAAGTATAAGGATAGGATTCCAGATAAGATAGATGGATTTAAAGTAGAGGTTATCGTGGTTGGTAAGATTAAAGCATTATCACTTCTTCAACTTGAATACACGTATAATCAATCTGTGAGTAGGACTGCTAAAGTGAGGCCGATTGTTGGCGGTATATCCCTCGGTGTCCCAGAAGAGGTTTACGGTGGGAAGATGGCTGGAACCCTCGGTTTAGTTGTACAAGGTCCGGGAGGATATCATTACATCCTTAGTAATGCACACGTTATAGCCATGAATAGTAAGGCTCAATTCCTGCCGTTAGGTACAGCTGTGATTCAACCAGGAAGTTATGATGGCGGTAGCGTAAGTGATAAGGTTGGAGAACTCTATAAATATATTAAGATAGTATTCGGTCCTAAGGGTAAGAACTATGCTGATGCTGCCATAGCGAAAATTACAATAGATAGTTACTTAGTTGGTGAAGTCTTAGATAATGATAATCAAAGTACCTACACTATTAGTGGTACGACTGAGGTAAATGTAGGGGATACTGTTAGGAAGTCTGGTAGGACGACTGGAGTTACTTATGGCAATGTAACCGATACTGCTGCTACGGTGAAGGTCTGGTATACACAGTCTAAATGGGCTGTATTCTACGACCAGATATTAGTGAGTCAACCATTCGTCGAGAGTGGAGATAGTGGGAGTCCTGTAGATAAGGATGGGAAGTTCGTTGGTTTAGTCTTTGCAGGGAGTAGTAATGTGGCTGTAGTATGTAAAGCTAAATATGTAATTGATGGGTTAGGGATAAGTATCTAATTAAGTTATTTTCATCACCTATACAGTCCCTCCCCACAAATTACCTCTTAACACTTCATTAAATTCATAACGTAGGTAAAGGATTATAATGTTGTCTTAAGATTTCAACCATACATTCCCTCTAATACAGTATGTATCACTAACCTGTTCTAACGTATCGTTAATTAATCTATATGTTACTATATTTACATAACCTTCATCACCTACTTCAAGTATCATTAGTGATGGTGTGTAACTACCTCCTCCACCACCCCATACACCTGTTAATGATCCTGGGTTTAGGAGTAGTACGTCGTTGTTAGGGCTTAAACGTATGAAGTCTGTATGTGTATGTCCTGAAACTAGTAGTTTAACCCCTAACTTACGTGCAATCCTAGATAACTCTACCGGATTACCTCGTGGGTATACACGATCGCCGTGAGTTAAACCCACCTTCAACCAATCAATACTTAATACCTCATAATTAGGTAGTGGTAGGTAATCCATATTACCACGGACAACGTATAAAGACTTACTAATACTTCTTAACCATTGAAGTATGTCTTCATCAGTTAAATCACCAGTAAATAGTACTAACTCCCAGGGTGAGTAACTACTTATGAAGCTAAGTAATTTATCAGGGATTGAATCAGCTCTATCATGGATATGAGTATCACCTACGATTAACACTCGCCTCAAGGCTCTCAGCCGGGTAAGTTCTCTTCATTACTCAAGCCGGGAATAACTCATCACCTAGTAATATTATTAATAAGGACTTAAAATAAATGTAAGTTACGTTTGTTGAAGTTAGATATACTCAACAATACCTGACTTGAAAGTGTTTGGACATATACTACATTTTATAAGGTCTACATTTGGGTCTATCCTTGAATGGAAGTTACATAAGTATTTCTTAGACATAACGTATATTGCTATCTTGGTTAACCTCTCATTAATTTCATAGATGCTTAAGTCCTTGCTGATTACTTCATCAGCTAACCTACTTACTAACTCATTAACGTCTTTAAACTGTCTTAACTCTATTGTATACCCCCTCTCACCACTGATATACCTACTTACTAATGAATGTGATAGTAGTAACTTACTAGCTATCTCCTTCTTAGATAACTTCCTCTTATAGAGTTCTTCTGTGAGGGCCCTCCTTAGTGAGGGCATTACATACCTATAAGCTATTTCGAATACATCCCTCAACTACAACACCATAATCTTCTTCTTAACCTCATCAACGTTATTCACAACATCTGTTAGGTCTTCAACTACTTCAGTAACACCTAATACCTTACCATCACCGTCTTTAACAGGTGTTATCAGTACTCTAATGATTCTATCACCTATCCTAGTCCAGAACTCTCTAAACTCTACCTTACCATCCATAACCTCCTTAGCTACGTTCTTAACCATAGCCTCAAGTCTTGGTGGGTGGCAGTACTCAAACCTCCTACCAACTATTGTCTTAGTCCTTACAAACCCTCTATGTAGGAAGCTCTCACTGTAGAACTTAACCCTACCGTCTGTGTTAGCGTAGGTTATCTCTATAGGTAGGGATTTAAATATTGCTTTAACCTCATCAACACTTAAGAACCCAGTACCTAAGTCTAGGTCACCCTCCCTCCTTACTTGGTAATTATCTGGTTGTATCCCTTTACTAACTACATCTGCAAACTCCTTAGGTAACTTACTTAGTTGTTCCTGACTTACTGAGGTGTTTAACTCGTAAGGCATTATAGGTCTTTCCTTAGGTACCCAACGACTCTCAACACTAACTAACCAACCTATATCATCACCTAACTCAGCTACTGTAGCCCACTCACCCTCACTAAATAACACCCATACAGCTGGGAAGAGTATCTTATTCTCCCTAAAGACTAACTCAGAAACATCTTTAGATAGTTCTAAAGCCTTACTAGCTAACTCCTTAACAGTAACTTCATCTAATGTCTGTAAGGCCTTACCTAGTAAACTACTTAACTCCCTAAGCTTAAGTATTACCTGATCCTCCCTACCCCATAAAACCCTAGGAACTGCAACGATACCACGTCTCTCAAGGTATGGGAATATCAGCATCTGAACCTTCCTATAGTGAGTCCTAATCTTCCTCAACTCTTGAAGGACTGTAGAGATCGTGTTTAAGTAATTCCTAACCTCCTCACTACTCTGAGCTTTAAGTAATGCTGATGCATAAAGTGCTAAGACCTCAGCCTGTTTTAGGATATACTCATTCTCACGTATAAGTAAGTCTAGAGGATGACCTTTAGGTAAGTCTTTAATCTCCCTAGACTGTAGGTAATCCCTGAATAACGCTACATGTAAGTCACATAACTTTAAGATCTCATCAATCGAGACACCCTCCTTAATAAGCTCCTGCTCAATTAACGGTATCTCAAAAGGTGATATCTGACTTAACACATCAGTAAAACGTCTCTTCAACTCATTAACATCCTCACCCCTATGAATAGCCTTAAGTATTTCCTTAACCAGGTTTAACTTCTTACCTACATCATTTGACACGAGTCACACCATGTACTACATCACTACAGAGTTTATAAATATATATGAAAACACAGTATGAAAGTAGTTAAAGAGTTAGGAAATCAGACCTACTAGAGACTTATTAAGTATTAACACAGGACCTAATATTAAGCCCTACCTATCAAGCAGGTTAAGTCTTACCAGTCCCTACGATTTTCTTAGTCTCTAAAACAATCCTCTCTATATCCGGTAGTCTATCTCTAATAGCTCCTACACTGAGTCTTCCTTCATGAAATCCCCATACATGTAGTGTCCATGCATGATCCCATGAGTCAAGGAACCACTTACCTAATTTACTAGCTATTAACCTAACAGCATCATCTAACTCACTAACAGTCCACCTACCCCTCTCCTTAACCCTCCTTAAAATATCCTCAAGATTGAAGTGTATTACTAAGACCTTAACACATTCTTCAGCAGCCTTATATAGCTTCTCAGATGCTTGGATAGCGTCTTTATCAATCAACTCCTTACCCTCCTCAAGGTATTTTAC
>JAJHRE010000011.1 GCA_020832985.1 Desulfurococcaceae archaeon
ATCCTTCTTAGCAGATTCAAGTGTCTTCAAAGCACTCCTCAACCACCTACTGAACTCGTCAGTATCTAGATACGGCATAGATACCGTTGATTACGTAGCTTTATAACTTAAAAGTTTAGTTTACTACCTTCAGACCTCAGCAATTCATGGGACAGTCATTAAGCTTTTATTAGAGCTTCTATCTCAGGTTTCAACTTATTTATACGCCACTTAGCATACTGTATGAATAGTTTAAGACCTAGTCTTATAGGTGCTAAGTAAGGTTCTTTTAGATAGAATTTCTCCATGATCTCCTCAGCCCAGTAAACGGTGTGGTGGAATGTCCTTAACATAACTTCTATATGTTCTTTATTTATGTTATGTTTTCTAAACCAATCTTTATGTTTTAGAGCTCCGAGGGGTACGAAGAACATAGGCACTATTATACTCCTATAAGGTTTTAAACGGTCTAGTAACTCAGCTGTCTTAACGACGTCATCAGGTTCCTCACCTGGTAGTCCTAGTATTAACGTAGCTGCAGGTACTATGTAGTTCTCATGCATGATCCTGAAAGCATCCTCCACGACATCAGGCCAGGCCTCAACAGGGTATGGTGCTGCTTTAGCAGGCATTATAATCTTAGCAAGTCTAGGAGATCCTGTCTCAATACCTACCTCAACACCTATGAACGTCTGCTTACCAACCCTTATGTAGTTGTTAACTATATTAGATACTAACTTATAATTCTCCTCAGCGTATTTTAGAGCTGATAGACTTACGTGGGACCAAGCGATATTACCGTCCTTAACTAAGCCCCTCACAACACTATGTAGCTTAATTAGCGGGTCCGGCTTAGGTCTAATACCGTCAGCACCGTAGAGTAGTACGTCCTCACTATGAAGTATTACACTCCTAACACCAGCTCTTAAATTAACTTTAACCTCCTCACAAATCTTATCTAACGGTATGAACCTAAGAGGTCTTAAAGTAACTGAACAGAACTTACACCCTCTAGGACAGCCTCTCATAATCTCTACTAAGCCGTTAACACTACCACCCTTAATAACAGGGATCTCATCAATTGATGGGGTATCTGAAGGACCTACATATATGTAGTCAGGTAGTTCCTCACCGTCTAAGGCCTTCCTAACAACCCCACCTATAACCCTCTCAACCTCACCCTCAATAACTAGATCAACTCCACACTCCCTCCAGAAATCTAATTCCCAAAGCCATTGCCAAGCACCAGGCCCACCAACAATTATCCTGACCCCCCTCTCCTTAGCCTTCCTAACAACCTCACTCCTCATAAACCTCATAAGACTTAACCTATTCACAGGTTCCTTACCAGTTATAACCCACCAACCAATACTTGGGGGTCCGTAAGCGAAGAAGTCGTGATGACCTACCATAAGTACCTTCATACTATTTAAATACTTATGTATGTAGTCAGGATCTATAATTGCTGCTTTAAACCCCTCATCAATTAACTTAGCCTCAACCTTCCTCAAACCGTAAGGTGCTTCCTTAGGCCTCCCAAACTCATCAACTCTTAACTTAGGGGCTGCTAACCACATCCAAACCTTCTCAGGCATATTTATAGCTGGGCCTGTAGCTAAGAAACCTAAGAATTCCTTACCGTGGTGGTTACTCATCATAGTCCTATCAGAGGTTAGTATGACTTCGTAATCAGGCATTTAGCTACATCACCTAGACAGAGATATAATTAATACCTAACCCCTTAAGAAAATCCTTAAGTTCTGTAGGAGGCTCACCAACTAAAACCACTACCAACTTACTTAAGTCATGAGTAGACTTAACTAATCTTATGAAGTCGTTAGTGGTTGAACCCTCATACTTAATAATCAGTGAGCAATGTATTAGAGATTGTAAAACATTTCTAAACCTTTCGAAGTATTTAGGCCTACCATCCTGAGAGATTACATGGACGAATAACCTCTTAACACCTCTCTTAATGATGAACTCATTAGTTAAACCTACTAACTTATCTGTAGAACCTCCATCCCCTAAAACAACTACTACGTGGTGAGTATCTAAAGAGGTACTCATGAGCATGCAGTCCACCTACTATATAGGGTCTTAATATTCGTGATAATGATATTACGGGGTGTAATATAAGTGTATATGGTAATGTTTATTACTTACGTTAAGAGAATATACTAGGTGGTTTATTCTGAGTTTAGGTTCGAGTACACGAGTTCATGAAATAATTAGAGATCCTCCATTAGTTGTAGGTCAGGATGATACAGTAGGTGAGGTACTTACTAAGATGAGGGACTTAAGGATTAGGGTAGTACCTGTAGTAAGTAATGGAAGACTTGTTGGTGTGGTGAGTTATAAGGGGATATTAATGAGTGGTGTTGGTAGGGCTACTAAGGTTAGGAGTGTTATGGAGCCCCCATACGGTATTAACTTTATGAGTAGTGTTGATGATGCTATAGCTAAGTTTGTCTTATGGAAGGCTAAGGCATCACCAGTAGTTGATGAAGGTAATCGTTTAGTAGGTTACTTAAGTAGGGGGGACTTAATGAACTTCCTACTAGTTAATGGATTACTACCTAAGATGTACGTTAAGGATGTGATGACATCACCGGCGGTCACCATTGAAGGTAGTGAGTCTATAGCTAGGGCTAGGTGGTTGATGTTGAGGAACGGTATATCAAGACTCCCAGTAATTAACCATTTAGGGGGTATTGAAGGAGTTATAAGTATGACTGATATAGTTGAGAGGATATACATTATAAGGCTGACACGTAGGAAGGGTTTCGAACAGTTTGAGGAGGAATTCCTAGCAGCACCTGTTAAGGAATTCATGTCAGCACCACCAATATACGTAACACCTAATCAGACACTTGAGGATGTGGTTAAGACGTTAAGTAATTACGGGATAACAGGTATGCCGGTGGTTAGTGAGGGTAAGGTAGTTGGTGTTGTGAGTGGTGTTGATGTACTTAAGGCTTATGCTAGACAGTTAATTTATGAGGAGTTAGTTGAGGCTAAAATACCTCAAACACTTAGAGTTGATGGGTTAGTAAAATCTCAAGTAGAGACTCTAGTGAATGAGTATTTATCAGATATTAGGAGGGTTACTAATGTGATAAACTTCAGCATCAATCTTAGGGAGGAGAGTAAAGGTGGTAGGAAGAGATATGTAGTTAGGACTAGGTTAGTATGTGATGATGGTGTACTAACTAGTGAAGGAGTTGGTTGGGACTTACTATCAGCTGTTAGGGACTCACTAGAGACGTTAGAGAAGAGAATTAAGAAGTTAGTATCTAGGGGTAAGGAGTTAAGGAGGAGTAGGTCTAGGAGGGAGACCTAAGACACCACTCTATTAATCCACTGATATGTAGGTTTTAGATGTGTTAAACACTTAAATTCCGAATGCGGTTAAAGTCTATGTGAATCACTGATGGAGAAGGAAGTAGTTAAGTTATACATGATCACGTTATACTTCTTCATACTTATATGGTCTATAGTCCCGATAATACCGCGTTACGTGATGGTCTTAGGAGGTGACCCTATAAGTATAGGTATGGTTATGTCTGCAGCACCTATAGCTACAGTAGTTACTAGAGTAGTCTTCAGTATGTTTTCAGAGGTTTACTCAAGGGTTTTCATGATGAGGTTAGGTATGTTAATCCTCGGTACTAGCTACTTACTCCTATATATCTCCTCAGACATCAATACAGTCTTAATAGGTAGGTTGGTTCAGGGGTTATCCCTAGCTGCGTTCATACCACCATCTATAGCTTATGTCGTTGACCTCGCTAAACATGGGTTTCTAGGTAAGACTTTAGGTACTAGAGCGTTAATGGCTAGTCTAGGATATACTTTAGGGCCTTTATTAGGCGGCATAGTATCTGAGTTAATTGGTTATAAATCCTTATTCTTAATATCATCGATAATGGCTTTCTCAGTAATACCCCTAATAAGACTTAATGAGTGTAGAGCTAACTCTAAAACATTCTCAGAACTCATTAAGGGTTTAATCAATATAGTGAGTTATAGGAACTTCATAATATTATTCATAGTAACAGCTCTTCAAACAACAATCTTAGCATCGGTAATACCCTTCTTATCATCTTATCTTAAGTTAATGGGTTACTCAGATTATGATGCAGGACTGATTAGCTCAGCATACGGTCTTGCAGGACTGTTTAGTAGGTTGTTTATGAATTTATTCACTGATAGGGATGTATTGATGTTAACGTTCTTAGGCTTAAGTATGGATTTAACCGGACTACTCATACTTAGTTTTAAACCACTACCTCCGGAGGCCTTCATCCCAATACTACTGATAGGTTTTGGAGATGGTTTATTCATACCATGTGCACAGACGTTAGTCTTTATGAGCTCTAAGACAGAGTTACGTACAGTTTTATCAGGTATTTACGCTACTGCATGGGATTTAGGTATGTTTGTGGGACCGCTAATTACTGGGTACTTAATAACAATCACTAACGACTACTTAGTAACGTTTAGATATTTAATGATATTTACGTTACTACCTACAGTAATACTATACTTAAAGCGTAGGGAGCTGACTTACCGAGGTTTAGGGTTTGGAGGTAGCTCTTGAATTAAGTTTAAATCTCTACGTAAGTTATCTAAGTAGGATTATGTATGGAGGTATTAAGTGATTCAGAACTTAAACGTTATGATAGGCAGATAATGTTATTCGGTGTTGATGGTCAGCTTAAGTTGAAGAAGTCTAATGTATTAGTTGTAGGTGTTGGTGGTTTAGGCTCTCCTATAGCACTATACCTAACAGCTGCTGGTGTTGGTAGGATAGTACTAGTTGATTCAGAGGATGTTGAGTTAAGTAATTTGAATAGACAGATCCTTCACTGGACTGAAGATGTAGGTAAGCCTAAAGTCGTCTCAGCTGTGGATAAGCTAAGACGTTTAAACCCTGAAGTAGTTGTTGAGGGTATTAAAGCTAGAGCTGATGAGGGGTTACTTAGGGAACTCATACCTAAAGTGGATTTAGTACTTGACGGGTTAGATAACTGGGAGACAAGATTCTTAGTGAATAAGATATGTGTAGAGTTTAACAAACCATTCATACATGCAGGTATAATGGGTCTCTACGGGCAATTACTAGTTATAGTTCCGGGTAAGACACCATGCCTACAATGTCTAATACCTAGAAAACCACCTGAGGTGAAGCCATTCCCAGTACTAGGTACTACACCTGCTGTTATGGCCGCACTTCAAGTAACTGAAGCTATTAAATTAATAACTAACTACGGTGTACCAGCATTAGGTAAGCTGATAATCTACGACGGCTACACATTAAGTTTTAAGGAGGTAGGAGTTTCTAGGAGGCCTGACTGCCCGGTATGTGGGTCTATACGATGATTTAATCATTAAATATCTTTTATAGTTCCTAAGAAATATATTTATTGGTGGTAACTTGCGTTATACTGAGAGAGCTGTTAAGGTGTTCTTAAATACTGGGTTTAGATTCCCACGTAGGGTTATATGGGCTATGGGCTTAATCAAGTATTCAGCTGCTAGAGCTAATGTAGAGTTAGGATTGATTGATGAGGGGTTAGGTAAAGCTATAGCTGAAGCTGCGTTGGAAGTAGCTAATGGGTTACATGACGATAAGATAATAGTTGATGTTTTCCAGACAGGTTCTGCTACAGGTTTGAATATGAATGTTAATGAGGTAGTAGCTCTACGAGCTTCAGAAATATGTGGTTGTGAGGTACATCCAAACGACCATGTGAATCTATGTCAATCAACTAATGATGTAGTACCATCAGCTATTAGGATTTCAGCTCTTGCTGAGGTTAGAGAGTCATTAATACCTACACTTAATGAATTCATAAACACGTTAGATGAACTCTCAATTAAGACTGAAGACGTTGTAAAACCTGGTAGGACTCATTTAAGGGATGCACTACCAGTGACTATGGGTTTAGAATTCAAGGCCTTCTCAGAAGCGTTTAAACATGATTTAAAGTTAATTAATGATGTGTTAACCCATGTTAGGGAGTTACCTATAGGCGGTACTGCAGTAGGTACTGGATTTAACTCACACCCGGAATTCCCTAAACTAGTTATTAACTACTTGAAGGAGTTAACAGGTCTAGACATAACACTTAGTGAATCTAAATCTAGAGGTATGAGGTTATTAAGTGATTTAGTGATGTTGAGTTCATCCTTAAAGGTATTAGCAGTAGATATCTTCAGATTATGTCAGGACTTAAGACTTATGTATTCAGGACCTGCGACAGGTTTAAACGAGATTGACATACCTCAGGAAATCCCAGGGAGTAGTATAATGCCTGGTAAGGAGAACCCAGTAGTTGTTGAGGCTTCAATACTTGCAGCAACTCAGGTAATCGGTTTAGACTATTCTAACAGTATAGCTAATATGTTAGGTGAGTTTGAGTTGAGTATGGGTATACCACTCATAACGTACAACATACATACACAGATTAAATTACTTGTTGAGTCTATGAGTAAGTTAAATACCTACGTATTGATGAGGTTAAGACCTAACACTGAGAGGTTACGTAAGTTAGCTGAGAGTAGTTATGCTTTAATAACGGCTATATCACCGTTAATAGGTTATGATAGAGCTTCAGAATTAGTTAAGCAGTTGAGGGAGGGTAAGGACTTAAGGACAGTACTTAAGGACTTAGGCTTCAGTGATGAGGAGGTGAGTAGGTTATTAGATGTTAATAAGATGTTAAGACCTCAGATACTTAAGAAGACTAAGTAATCAACCTACTTAACATTAGTGTAGACAGTGTTGATGAACTTATGAATTGTTTTCACAATACCTCTCCTAGCTTCAGTAACTACGTAGATAGTACTCTTAGACTTAAATATCGATATTTGGATGATGTCTAACCTAACATCATTTAAACCCTTCAACTCATTCAAAACTACATCAACATCTCTAGGATCTTCATAGTATACCCTGTATGTCTTACCCGATAACGTTACCTCCTTCAAGTACATCCTACCTATATGAGGTACATCAACTCTTAACCTATCCTCAAACCTCTTACTACCCTTCCTAACAATATGTAACTCCCTACTCATAAGACCTCTAAACTCAACAGCAATACTTAGTAAGTTCTTCCTCGATAAAGCCTTAGCTATAGGGTAGTAAAGTAGTGAGTACGTAGGTACTGTAGTTAACATCGCATATACATTCACCATATTTGAAGACCTACCTAACTTAAACCTAGCCTTAAACCCTACTAGATAACCAAGTAATTCGTAGACCTTATCAGTAGGTTTGAAAACATCCTCAAGCTCCTTAATAACATCACTAATAAAACGGATTAACTCCCTCCTCTCCCTAAAATACCATACAACCATAGCAACAGCTAAGAAACTCATCAACATTAATACCACGTAATCATTAAGCAAGTTCCCACCAACTAACCTAGAAGTTAAAACCTAATATTACTTATGTAAGTAAGTTATCCTAAGTAATAGTTACTTAATAAGCTACATTAAATCCCTACTTAACCCCTAATTACGTGGTAGTCATGTAGTTTTAGTTAGACGTCAAGCTTATAATTTTCAGAAGGAGAGTAACTAGTGAGGTGTGGTTATGAAGACTAAGGAAGTTATAGGTATGTTATTAACTGTTCTCGGAGTCCTACTATATATTTACGTGATAGTTGATGGTGCTATGAAGGGTGGTATAGGTGTTAGGGGTAGGGTAGAATTAACACCTATATTAATGGCTATAGGTATGTATGCAATACTTGTAGGTCCTGCATTATGGTTTGGTGAGGTACCAACAGCTATTAAGAAGTTCATAGAGGCTAAGACCGGTAAGAAACTTACTTAAGGTGGTTCTTATGTACCCAATAATAGTTCTAATTATAGCTACAGTGATATATGTTGCTGCCTACATATTCTACGGTAGGAAGCTACTTGAGCAGAGGGTTGTTAAGGCAGATCCTAGGAGGTTAACACCAGCTGTTGAGAAGTTCGACGGTGTTGATTACGTACCAGCTAATAAGTACGTACTCTACGGACATCACTTCGCATCTATAGCTGGTTCAGGACCTATCGTAGGTCCTGCATTAGCTATGGCTTACGGTTGGATAATGCCTTTAGTCTGGGTACTCTTCGGTAATGTATTCATAGGTGCTGTACATGACTACTTAGCGATAATGGCTAGTGTTAGGCATGGAGGATTAACACTTATGAGTATATCTGAGAACATCATGGGTAGGAAGGCAAGGTATATAGCAGTTATTTACGTATGGATGGCTTTAGTTCTGGTATTAGCTGCATTCTTCAGTGTGGCTGCGAGTGTATTCGTAGGAACTCCTCAGGCAGGGTTCATAACACTCCTGTACATGCCTATAGCATTACTATTCGGTATGTTAGTCTATAGGGTAGGTATGAACCTTAAGCTAGCTACGGTACTCTCACTAGTGTTCGTAGTTATAGCATTCATAGCTTCATTCTACATACCCTACTACCTAACTTATGAGGCTTGGGTTATAGTACTTGCTGGTTATTCATTCATAGCTGCAGCACTACCTGTATGGTACTTACTACAGCCGAGAGATTACCTCAACGCATACCTACTATGGGCTTTCGTAGCGTTAGCCTTCATAGGTGCGTTATTAGTTGCTGGTATACCGTTTACAGGGCCTTCATATACAGACTTCGCTCAACCCCTCAGTATTTTAGGTGCTATGGGTGATTTAGGTAAGCTTAGAATAGCTTACTTCTGGCCTGTAGTACCGTTAATAATAGCTTGTGGTGCTCTCTCAGGCTTCCACTCATTAGTAGGTTCTGGTACGACATCTAAGCAGTTAGCTAATGAGTTAGACGCTACCTTAGTAGGTTATGGAGGTATGTTAACTGAGGGTGCGGTATCATCCTTAGCAGTTATAACACCTATAGCTTTTGCGTGGGACTTCACTCAACTAGGTGCTATGCTTAACTACCCAGTAGCTGATATGTTAGCTAAGGTAGGTATTAAAGTACCGACTATAATTGGTTTAGCAGCTGCTGATAGGTTTACAGTTGGTTATGGGTTACTCCAAGCAACTGCTTGGTCAAGGATCTTCGGTACTGGAGTGTTTGAATCTGCTTTTATAGGGTTTAGAGTATTCGCAGCTACAGCCCTAACAGCATTTATAGTAACAACTCTAGATACTGCTAATAGGTTAGCTAGGTTTGCATGGCAGGAATTATTCCAGTGGATTAAGGTATCCCCAGGAGCTAAGAAAGTACTTACTAATAGGTGGGTAGCATCATTCATAAGCATGTTCTTAGGCTTTATACTAGCATACCCACAGATCTACGTACCTGAGTTAGGTAGGGTAGTACCAGCATATAGTGTAATATGGCCAGCATTCTCAGGTACTAACCAGCTATTAGCTGCTTTAATGTTGATGACAGCATCTCTATGGGTTTACGCTGTCCTTAAGGTTAGAGGTGGTGTTAGCTTATTAACTATGGTACCAGCTCTATTCTTGTGGGTTACTGTGACTTTAGCGTTATTCATATGGATATTCTATGTGATGCCTTCATTACCGATGCTCTACATAGCTATAGCAGGTACGTTCATAGTGGTAGCTCAAGCACTTAACATCCTCTTACTAGTGTTCTTCATACAGGGTATTAGGAAAGCTAAATAATTATTTTTTAATAATTTTATTTCCTCTAAGGCTAATAATATAGGTAGTGGTAGGAAGTGTGAGGAGGATTTCATCAATATTTAAGGAATTCATAGAATTCCTCCAAGGTATTCATAGAGCAACTATTGAGAGTAGTGTCTCATCACTAGAGTTAGAATGTGCTGAGTTAGAATTCGCATTACTGACCATGCTCTTAGGCTCACTAGTAGGTATAATACCTATGCCTACATCATTAACACTCGAACTACTACCGTATCTCAAGGACGAGTTAAGGTTGCTTGAGTCGAGGAGTGTTAGAGGTAGTGATGTGTTAAGTGATCTTATGTCATCATTAGGAGGTGAGTGGTGATTTCAGATAATGTGGTCTTAGTTATGGGTAAAGGAGGTGTTGGTAAGACTACAGTATCTATAGTACTCTCACTAATTCTTAGTTCCTTAGGTAACACATTACTCTATAGTCTCGACCCAGCTAAACACCTAATCAAGTACTTAGGTATATGTAATGCTATGGAGTACTGTAGAGTGTCTAAAACATTAACAGCTTACCAACTAGATATTAGTAAAGCTGTAAGTACTGCCGTAGATCATTACGTATCGTTGATAAGGGACTTAACACCGTCACTTTCAGTGTTAAATATTGAGGATGTCCTCAACGTCATTAAATATTCTCCAGGGGTTGAGGAGGAGGTCTTCATGAAGGAACTCAAGAAGCTTTACGACTTAAGGGAGTATAAGTACGTGGTCATTGATACCCCACCTACTGGTGTGACTTTAAGGACTTTAATAATGCCTAAGATGTATAGGGTATGGCTTGATAAGCTGATAGAGGTTAGGGAGAGGATACTCTCACTTAGGTACACCATAGCTAGGACTTTAGGGAAGGAGTTCAAGGTTAGAGATCCAGCATTAGAGAAGTTATATGAGTTGAGGGCTGAGTATAGTTCCTTATGGGATGAGTTAAGAGGTGAGAAGACCTCCTACGTCTTAGTAGCTAATCCTGAGGTAATGCCATTACTTGAGGTTGTAGATGTGATTAAATTCCTTGAGAAGGAATTAGGTGTTAAGCCTAAGTTATTAGTTATGAATAAGTTCGAAGACACTTTAGAAACATCTGAACTTCTAAAAGAGTTTAACTCATTACCCTACGATAAGTTATTAATACCTAAGGTTGGGAAACCACCGTCAACCCTAGATGATATGGTGGAACTTTCGAGAACTATTGATAAGGACTACATCATGAAGTTATTTAAGTCTTAAGTATTGAATACTAAACTCTTTAAAACTTAAGCCCTCTCCAGAAAATGATTAGTGTCTGAAGTGTGGCTACTAATTACGGTACTTGCCTTAGGACTCCTACAGTTCCTAGATACTGGGTTGTACTCCTACGTAGCGTATAACTTAAACGTTGGAGGTATATACTTAGGTGTGATGTCTGCCTTATGGAGTTTAACATATATACTAGCTAATCACATGCTTAGCGGGTTAGCAGACTTCGGACGTAATAAATTCCTCATTATAATATCAACCATATCCTTACTAGCTATATACGTACTCTTCATAAATATTAATGAAGTTAACAGCTTGTTAATGTATTCGTTACATGCGTTAGCTATAGCTTCTGTGAATCTAGCATTATCTATTACAGTATTAGAAATCTACGACTACTTTAGCTGGGGTAGGGTTAATATGTTAAGTAGGGTTCTCTCCAACGTATTTAGAGGTGTTACCTTCTTACTAGTAGCTCTAGGCGGTATAAACTTAAGTATCATTATAGTATCACTCATAATAACCTCAATAACCTCAGCCCTACTAATACCGTCGATAGGTTTAAACATAGAACGTAAGTTGTATAAGATGAGTAGAGACTTAAGCTTAATTAGTAGGTATATGAAGGCATCTACAGCTTTACTATACATACATAGGCCTAAAGAGGCTTTAGAGATTTTCGAGAGGGTTTGGAGTGGTAGTGATAGGTTAAGACCTTGGAAGATACTTATATCGGCATTCTCATATGTAGCGTTTAGTGATGTTATATTCGTTATCCTCCCATTAATACTTAAGAACTCCTTAAGCCTAAACACGTTGATGTTTTCATGGGGTATAGCATTACTGGTAACAGGTGTAACCTCAATACCGGTAATATCAATTATAGGTTCGTTAGAGGGTGGTACTAGTATGAAGTTAGTAATCACATCAATATTACTGAGGGGGTTAACCTTAGTACTACTACTCCCGTTAGTATCGGATACATCAACCCTCACCCTCTACTTATTAACTGTAGTGTTTATAGGTACCTTAGCTGATTCATTAATGTATAATAAATTTGTTGAGGTTAACGCTGGCTACAGTACCTCTAATTACTTCATAGCGAGGGAGTTAGGCTCTATAGTTGGGTCTTTAATCAGTGGATTCGTATTCGTGTTAGTCCCTACAGCTATACCTGTAATTTCCTTAGTATTCGTAGGGATATCCATCATATTCTTAATTATTTAACATTTAAAGCTTAGATTAATCTAAATTTTATGGTGTTAAGAATGAGTTTAAGAGTTAGTGCTATAGGTTTGGAGGACTACTTAACAACTATTTTCAGGTTGTTAGAGGTTTACGGATACGCTAAAACTACCTTAATTTCTAAGGAGTTAGGTGTTAAGCCAGCAACTGTATCGAAGGTCCTTAAGTATTTAGAGGTGAAGGGGTTTGTTAAGAGGGTTAAGTATAGGGGTGTTACATTAACTAATAAGGGGTTAGAACTAGTAAAACCTGTGATTAGGAAGCATAGGATTGCTGAGTTTTTCTTAAGTGAATTCTTAGGTTTCGACCTCTACTACACACACCTATACGCACATGAATTCGAACACTTACCGGATGATGTGTTAGAGAAGATTTACTTAAAGCTTGGGAATCCTACTACATGTCCTCACGGGAATTTAATAGACGTTGGTAGTACCTCACTAGCTGGGGTTAAGTTAAGTACTGTTAATGAGGGGAGTAAGGTAGAGGTTGTTAGAGTAGCTGGTGAACTAACTTACGTACTTAAGGAACTACAACGACTAGGTATTAAGTTAGGGACTGTAGTGAGTGTAGTTAAGCAGAAACCACTACATACAGTTATCGAGGTAGTTGAGGGAGGTGTTTACGAACTCCCTAAGGAATATGCTGAAGCAGTTATATGTAGGGTGATTTAATGCTTAAACCATTAACAGAACTCCCTAAAGGTTCTAAGGTTAAGGTCGTAGACATAGTTGCTGGTAAAGGGTTAAGAGATAGATTACTTCAGATGGGTTTAACACCGGGTACTGTAGTTGAGGTAGTTGAGAATTCTTCAGGCCCTATAATACTATCTGTTAGAGGTGTTACTATAGCCTTAGGTAGGGGTATGGCTAGTAAAGTCCTAGTCGAGGAACTTCAGACATAAACTCAAAACACCCAATCCAGAAAACATCGTCGTATCTATAAAGTTTTTAAATTTAGACTTATCTAAATTTTAAGGAGATAATTATGTCTAGCAATGAGAGGATGACTAAAGGATATGACGTAACAGTAGCTATAGTAGGGAATCCAAATGTTGGTAAGTCAACATTATTTAACGTACTTACTGGTGAGTTAGCTCACGTATCTAATTGGCCTGGAACTACTGTAGCTAGGAAGGAGGGGGTTAGGGAGTGGATGGGTGTTAGGATTAGATTTGTTGACTTACCAGGTATTTACGGGTTAAGTGCTTCTACGTTAGAAGAAGTTATTACGAGGGAGTACGTAGTTAATGAGAGACCTGATTTAATAGTAGTTTTAGTTGATGCTACAATACCTGAGAGGTCGTTATACCTACCAATACAGTTACTTGAGCTAACTCCTAATGTAGTGATAGTGTTTACTAAAGTTGATGAGATGAGTAGGTTAGGAATACACATACACTTCGATAAGTTAGAAGCTATGTTAGGTGTACCTGTAATCCCTACATCAGCTATTAAGGGGGTAGGTATTAGAGATTTACTTAACACCATAGTAGAATTAACTCGTAGTAAGAGGAAGTTTAAGGAGTTAGTGATTAATTATGGAGGTTTAGAACCATTCATAAATGAAATTTCTAAAATCGTAGTTAATTCTAAGGTGCTTAAGCCCTACCCAACCCGTTGGGTAGCTATTAGGTTACTTGAGGGTGATAAGAGGCTTGAGGAATTACTCATGAGTAGTAATGAGTTAGACATACTTAACTCGGTGTTGAAGGTTAGAGAAAGTGTTAGACGTAGTATTGGTAGGGACCCTTCAGAGTTAGCTATAGGTGTTAGGTATGAATTTGTAAGTAGTATTGCTAAGGAGGTAGTAGTTAGGGTTGAGAGGAAGGGAGGTTCTGAAGAGCTTATAGCTGAGGTATTTCAGAAGCCGGTACTAGGTGTTTTAGCTAGTTCACTCCTACTACTAACCTCATTCATGCTAATCTTTACAGTGAATACAGGCTTCCCACTAAATATGATCTTTAAGTTTTTAGGTCTTGAAGGACTAGCTGAGTTTCTAGAGACTTACAGTTTAAGCGGGGTTCTAGGACATGCTTTTAACGTAGCCTCAGACTATGTAAGGGGTTTACTACATTATAATCCAGTGTTAGCTTCCTTAATAAGTGATGGTGTATTAGTAGGTGTTGGTGCGGTACTCTCATTCCTACCGTTAATCCTCATGATATTTTTCCTACTAGCTCTCTTAGAGGATAGTGGTTTAGCACCTAGGATGGCTGTTAGCTTCCACAACCTCTTAAGTAGGTTTGGTTTTAGCGGTAGTTCTATATACCCTATGTTAATAGGTGTTGGTTGTAACGTACCTGCAGTGATGGGTAGTAGGATACTCCTCGATGACGTTGAGAGACGTCAGGTGATCTTCTCAGTACCTTTCATACCATGTCAGGCTAGGTTCATAGTTACTTCAGCCTTAGTAGTAAGTTATTTTAAATCCCCAACACTTCAGGCCGTAGCCCTACTCTCAATATACTTAGTTGGGGTGTTGACGTTCTTACTGAGTAGTTTACTCGTTAGGAGGGTGGTTTATAAGGTTAGGGAGAGTCCTGAGTTGATATTAGAGTTACCATTAATTCACACACCTAAACTTAAGGTTGTGTGGTGGATTACATGGGATTACACTAAACACTTCTTAAGGAAGGCTGGTCTGATAATACTCACCTTAAGCGTAGTTATATGGTTCATAACTAACTTAGGACCTAATGGATATGTAGGGGACATTACTGAGAGTTTCGGGGCTATGATCGGTAGGTTCTTAGCCCCTATACTAACACCATTTGATATACCGAGTGGTACTGATTGGGTATTAGCTCTAGCGTTATTTCAAGGGTTCGTAGCTAAGGAGTCAGTACTTGATACCTTAGCTATCCTCTACGGTACAGCCGATATTAGTGAGGCTATCAACTCCTTAGGCTTAACAATACCTCAAGCATATGCGTTAATACTATTCATAACCCTCTACATACCGTGTCTAGCTACAGTAGCTGTTGTCTACCAAGAAAGTAGGAGTTTGAAGATGACTATGTTACAGGTGATTTACATGGTAGGCCTAGCGTATATTACAGCGTTAACGACCTACTACATACTTAAAATAATTTAATTAGTATGATGAGGGTGGTTGAATTAAGCGGAGACCTCATTACCAGAGCTATTAACTTGTTAAGGATTAGGAAGTACATAACTAATGAGGATTTAGCTAGGGAGTTAGGCTTAAGCAACGAGGAGGTTAATACGTTGTTAGGAGTACTACTTGCTGAAGGTATTATCGATGAGGTTAGGATAACCCATCAATGTAGTACATGCCCTTTAAGAGGGTTTTGTAGTGTTGTAGGGAGTTGTAAGGATTTAAGAGTATTTAAGTTGAGGATTAATTGATTTAATAGGTGATGAGTTATGGAATTGTTTTGATAGGTGATTGAGGACTCGAGCACTGACTAACCCAAAGTTTAAATTTTCTGATGTAACCACGTTTAAGGTCTAGTAATGACTGACGATACACTGTATAAGTGGGTAGTACTGGCAGTATGTGTCATTACGTTCATGTTAGTAGCTGCATCTCAACTCGCCTCAGTCTCACCAACAATACCTGTGTTTATGGAGGTCTTCAACATCAGTGCTACGGTAGCTGGTTTACTCACTTCTATGTGGGCGTTAGCAAGGGTTGTAATGGCGTTACCTGCTGGTGGTATAGCTACTAGGTTCGGCAGTAGGTTAACATACATCTTCGGTGTTACTACATCAGCTATAGGTTGGTTTGTTATATCCTTAGCACCTAATTATTCAGTAGTACTTATCGGTAGGTTCTTAATGGGTCTTAGTGCTGGAACTATGAGTGTAGCAGGCCCTATAATAATCTCTGAATGGTTTCCTAAGAACCGGTTAGGTACTGCTATGAGTTTTTGGACTGTAGCTATGCCCTTAGGGATTTTATGGGAATTACCCCTAATAGCCTTAATGATTAGTTTATGGGGTTGGAGGCATACATTCACGTTATTCGCAGTGTTATCTTCAGTAATGATAATACCATTAGCTATTACCTTAAGGAGGGAACCTCCAAACCCGTTAAGACCTCCATCAACTTTAGGAAGTTTAAAGTTTACGGAGTTACTCAGTAATAAAGCATACGTACTTGCATCACTCTCTATATTCTTTAGCTTAGGTATGTGGGGTATTTACTCAACGTATATAGTTAAGTGGTGTATGGTTAAAGGTTACGACTACATAACAGCGTCAATGCTAGGTACGTTATTTAATGTTGGTTGTGTATCCTCTCAATTAATTTCCGGGTATGTTTCAGATAAGTTCTTCAATGAGGATCAGAGACCTACCTTCATATTCGGAACTACATTAGCTTCAATACTCTCAATAGTATTCGCATACACGTCACAGGATATTACAACCACATCGACGGTGTTGTTCATGGGTGTTGGTGTAGCTCCAATAACCGTAGCTATGTTTGTGATACCGATAAGTATGGCTAAGCCTGAGCTGAGAGGTCTAGCTATGGGTTTTACAGGTGTTTTCATATACTCATCATATATACTCTCACTACTAGCAGGTTATGTCTACGACACCTACGGTCTAGTAATGGCATGCATAGCTACAGCAGTGTTAGGATTTACAGGTATGTTGATAATGTTATTAGGTGTTAGAGGACGTAAGACTTAATAACATCATTCTTCAGACCTTCCACGCATCATCACCGATACAGTCAATAGTTAATTAACCTGACTAAGTAATAAATTAAGTTGTTAGGGTTGATACGTTAATGAGGTTAAAAGGTAATGACTTTCTGGGTTATTGGTTTGGAGACCTACCTCGAGGATGTAAACTATGTTTTGCAGGTCTTAAATCAGTATTATTTATTACTGGACTATGTAATGTTAAGTGTTTTTACTGTCCTATATCACCTACTAGGAAGTTGAGGGACCTAACATTTATTAACGATGTTGAGGTTAGGAATGTTAAGGACATACTCACTGAGGTTGTAGCATCTCTATCTAAGGGTGTTGGGATTACTGGTGGTGAACCTCTAGAAGTTGTTGATAGGGTTGTAGAGTTAGTTAAGGTCCTGAAGGACGTTTTCGGTGGTGACTTCCATATACACCTATACACCAACGGTGTTAAACTCAATGAAGTTGTTATGGAACGTTTAGTTAATGCTGGGTTAGATGAGATCAGAATCCACGTCATATCTGATAATTCTTTTAATGCCTTAAGAATATGTCTGAATTATCCGGTCGATGTAGTTATTGAGAATCCAGTCATACCTAACGATGTTGAAGGTCTTAAGAAGATTATTGAGTATGCAGACGGCTTAGGTGTTAAGTATGTAAATCTTAATGAGTTAGAAGTAAGTGAGTTAAACTTTGATGAGTTAATCCTTAGAGGGTTTAAAATATCTGGAGATGGTAGGTCGGTAATAGGTTCTAGGGAAACAGCTTTAGAGGTCTTGAGGTGGGTCATGGATTCAGGAATTAAAACATCAGTTCATTTCTGCCCAGCTATATACAAAGACCGACATCAATACCTTATGAGGATGTCTAGGAGGGCTATAGCTACTAAGAGGGTTTTTGAGGAAGTCAGTAACGGTATTGTTAAGTGGTTGGAGGTATTAGGAGATGAGGTAGCTAACTCATATCTTCAAGACCTAGTTACTAAGGTAGGGGATAAATACCTAACACATACTAAGTTAGGTAGGAAGTTCAGGAAAGCTAAAGTTGTAGAAGCCCTACCACTAACCCCTAGGAAAGTATTGAATGAGTCCCCGTTAGGTAGGGAGTAAGTTTAAAACCTTACCTTTAATAAGTAAAGGGTATTAACTGTGGCTGTGAAGGATATAGTAGGAATTAAAGATAAGTCATTTAAGTTCTTAGTAGATAATTTCGATAACTACATAAGGATCTTAAGGGATTTGATAAGGTATAAGTCTGTAGCTTCTTGGGCTGATAATGAATTAAGTGATTGTGCTAACTATATAAGTGATATCCTTAAGGTGAGAGGGTTTAAAGTAGATCTTAAAAGCGGTGATGGTGCTCCAGTAGTATTCGCTGAGGTAGGTTCTGGAAGTAGGACAGTCCTGATATATAACCACTATGACGTCCAACCACCAGACCCTTTAGAACTATGGGGTTCAGATCCGTTTGAATTAGTTATTAAGGAAGACTACTTACTCGGTAGAGGTGTAGCTGATAATAAAGGTAATATAGTTGCTAGGATAGCAGCTATAGACTCATTAATAGATTATCTAGATGATTTAAACTTAAGGGTTAAATTCTTGATTGAGGGTGAGGAGGAGGTAGGATCACCAACACTTGATAAAGTTATTAAGGAGAATTTAGATTGGGTGAGAGCTGATGGTGGTTTATGGGAGTCAGCTTACGTAGGTGTTGATGACAGGTTAGAAATACCCCTAGGACTTAAAGGTATGCTGTATGTTGAGGTGATGATAAGAGGTGCTAATAGGGATGTCCACAGCGGGTTAGCGCCACTAATACCTAACCCTGCTTGGAGGTTAGCTAAACTCCTCACATATTTAAAAAGTGAAGACGGTGTGATATTAGTTCCAGGAATATATGAAGGTGTCGACCCTGAATTCATAAGTTATTCTGAAGAACTACTAAGGAATTTAGACTGTAGTGAATTAGTAACTCTAAGGAGGGAATTAAGTATTAAGGAATTTGTGAGGGGTCTAGAATGTTTAGAAGCTTTCAAGGAATTATATACGAAACCATCATTAAATATCTCAGGACTTTACTCAGGTTATGTAGGTAAGGGAGTTAAGACTATAGTCCCATCAATAGCTGGTGTTAAGATAGACATAAGGTTAGTCCCAGGTCAGAACCCAGCTGATGTCCTTAAGAAATTTAAGGAATACCTAAGTACGTTAGGTTATTCAGATGTTGAGCTACTAGTCCATAGTGTGTACCCAGCAGGTTATACAAAACCTAATGAAGCTATTGTTAAGATTTCTGTAGAGGCAGCTGCTGAAGTATACGGTAAATATCCTAAGGTACTACCTCTAGCGAGTGGTTCAGGACCTATATACCTCTTCACAAACATAGCTAAAATCCCTATAACTGGAGCTGGTGTAGGGTATTATAACTCCAGGGTACACTCACCTAATGAGAATATAAGGAGGAAGGACTTCCTAAACAGTATGAAGCACGTAGCTCTAACATTAGTTAAGTTCTCAACGATTTAATGCTGATGTACTTCAGGAGCCACTAATTAAAAGTTAGTCTTCAGTAAGTATCTTAGTATAATATTTAAGGCTTGGTGAGTATCTATAAGTAGGTAACTGAGTTGTACGAGGATAAAGCTAAGATTGTTGAGGAGGTCTTAGCAAGTATTGAGGTTCCAGGATTTGATGTAGACCTCATAAGTAGTGGGGTCGTTAGAGGTTTTAGGATTTCTAGTGATGGTGATAGGGTAGCTATCTTCGTAGATTTCCTAAGTTCAGACCCTGTATGCCCATTCTGTAAATTCATTAATCATACCTTATGGAATTCAATAATTAATAGGATTAAGGAAGAGCTTAGTAAGGTTGGATTTAAGGAGGTCTTAATATTTGATGTAAGGTCTAAGAAATACTTATGAGTTAGTACCCCATAATCATTAATGGGTATGTATACTCATATGAATTGGTGATGATGTTTTGAGGAAGTCTAAAGTGTATCTGAGGAGGCATTTAATGGTACGTAGTGAGTACGGTAGGTTGATATTAGAAGGTGTTAAGAAAGCTACTATAAGGTTAGGTGTAGTCGTACCTAAGTATTACGATGAGGTCATAGTACATAGTGGTGGTAAGCCTATAGCTAAGGTTAGGATTGTCGACGTTATCTATAAGAAGGTATCACAACTAACTGATGAGGATGCTAAATTAGATGGTTTTAGAAATGTTGATGAGTTGATTAAGGCGCTTAAGGAGGTTTACGGTGATTTCTCACCTAATGATACTGTAACGATAATAAAGTTTGAATTAATTCAGAGGTTAGATGAGCTTAAGACCTGTGATAGGTATTACGGACTTAGTCCAAGTGATATTGCTAGGATAGGTCTGAGGTATTTAGGGGATGTACTTAGTGATGATGAGGTTAAGATTTTGAAGGTCCTCGGTAGTGGTTTATCTATTAGGGAAGCTGCTAAGGAGTTATACGGAACTATAGAGAGGAGGTGGAGGATTAGAAAGGTTGTTAGGAAGGTAGCTGATGAGTTAGTTAGGAGGGGGGTTATAAGGGTAGTTAATAAAGATAGTGTAGGTGGTGTGGAGGGTGCTAAGAATTAAGAGTAAAAAGGTTAGAAGTCATTTACGTGTAGAGCTTATTGATTAAATCCTTAAACTCTCTTAAAAGACTTCTGTAGTACGTTACCTCACTCTCTACAGGGGATACCCTCTCAGCACTCGACGTGATAGACTCACATAATTCGTAAATTCCTTTCTGAGTAACGTGTTTTAAAGCTCTTAATGCTAAGAATATATTACCTATGTGTGAGAGATCACCTACTGTAGTGTGTACGACCTTCCTACCTAGGATATTAGCAAGTAACTTCCTGATGAAGTAGTATTCTGATAACTTACCACCTACTCTAACCTCATTAACGCTAACTCCTACATCCTCCATGCTAGAGTATATTAGGGCTAAGAGCATTAAAACACCCTCAATAACTGAGATAGCTACGTCTTCCTTCCTACTACTACTATCGATCCCTAAGATGCTTAACCTCTTAGTAGGTTTTATGAATGGTAGTCTCTCAGGGTATAGGAGTGGTATTGAAATTAAGGTTTTAGTCTTCTTAACAGTATTATTCAGGGACTCTAACACGTTAGAATACTTTATAGTGTCTTGAGGATCAACATCATAAAGTAACTTTATAATGTACTCAACCACAACACCAGCGTTATTTATAGCACCACCACCTAACCAAGTCTTATCTATGAAGTAGTATGTTTGAAACATCATGAGAGGTGATGGATCTACAATAGCTTCTGAAGTTACAGCTCTAATCATAGCACTACTACCTAGATTCACAACACCTAAACCACTTAACCCACCAGTTGCTCCGTAGATCATTGAAGCACCGTCAAATAACCCTAAAACCACCGGTACATCATCACTAAGTCCTAACTCCTCCTTAAGCCCCCTCCTTAACACCCCGACATAGTAACCTTCACGAAGCTCCGGTAGTGATCTTTCGTCAATACCTGCTATAGTGAGTCCTAACTCATCCCATTTAAGAGTTCTTAAATTAAGTAGTTGGTATGTTCCTGAAGCTGTTGAGAGGTCTGTAACGTACTCACCTGTGAGGAAGTTCATTAAGAATGCTTTAGAATCCATTAAATACCTAACCCTCTTAAATCCACTACCTAAACGCTTCTTAAACCAGATTATCTTAGGTAGACCGTATATATGGAGTGGTGGACATCCAGTCCTGAAGTATAGTTCCTTAGAGTAAGGCATAACTTCATTAAGTACTTCGTAAGGTCTCTCATCCATCCACGTAATAATATTAGTTAAGTAGTTCATCCCCTCATCAGTGAGTAGTAAGCCGAAGAGGTAGGAGGTAAGTACTATAGCGTCTAGGTGAACCCCACCAACACATCCCTTAACTAAAGTCTTAATCTGTTTCTCAATGTCTCTAGGGTCATGCTCGTATGAATTAACTTCAGGCTGTACAGGATTTACTCGTTGACTCAAGCTTCTAACGACTTCAACTCTACCGTCTTCGTAGAACTTTATTAAGGCTACCTTAACATTAGTAGTTCCTAAGTCTATAGAAGTTATGAGCATTTAAACCCCGGTTAAACCTCAACTAACTTACTGAACCCTTACTCCTCTCCTCCTTAAGCCTCTCCTCATAAAGTCTCCTCAGTTCTTCATCACCCATAGTATTGTAAGGTTCTGCTAGTAATGACCTTAACTCAGGGTTCTTTATGAAGTAATATATTGCGTAGGAGCATATAGGGATTATCTTCAAGCCCTTCTCCCTAGCCACCTCTACAGCCTTATCAACTAATAACTTAGCATACCCCTTACCCCTATGTTGTTCTGGGGTGTAAGTAGCTATTAACTTCATGTAATTACCGTTGACTTCATATCTTAGGAATGCTTTAGAACCATCACTTAACTTTATGTAGAATACTTGGGAAGTATACCTAACCTCTACACCCTCAGACATCTAAACACCGTATCAATATATAACTCACCAGTAAGTTAATATGTTTATATTGAGAGATGATTACTTAAGATTAAGGGGTCGTAGCTTGAGTGAAGGTAGTTGTGATGAGGTTATGGAGGTATTAGTGGTTAGAGCATCAGATATAGCTAAGTTATTGAGTCAGCCTCCTGAAGGTGATGAAATCTCCATGAAGTTCGGTAAGATTTTTGAGGAGGAGTACGCATTAGCTAACCACATATATCTGAGGTCTGCCAGTACTGGAGTTCCTAAGAAGTTTATTAGGAAGGTAGCTGCTAGGCTTAAGTCTGAAGGTATATACAGTAGAGAGTTAGTTGTTAAGGCTTATAGGGCGTACTCAGCATTACTTAAGGCTGGAGTAGTAGGTGAGAAACCATCCACGCATTTTAAAGAATTTAAAGACCTCATATTCATAGCTGCACAACCAGACATCTACAACAGTTCTACAGGGACTTACTATGAGTTTAAGTTATACCCTATAAATGATTACGCTAGAACTCAAGCAAGGGTCTTCGCCTGGGTTTTAGAGAAACCTATAGTACTTGTAGGTCTTAAGGAAATGCCTAACGGGTATTTCGATGTTGAGAAGGAAGTTATAAACCCACCGGAAACATTAGATGTAAGTCCTGAGGATTTAAAGAAGGTCGCACGTACTGAGGAGTTCTGTAAAGACCTTAAAATCCCAGTACATATGTTTATGAAGTACATGATTAGGTATCCTTACGAATTCGATGAAGAACTAACTCCTTAAGCATATTAAAGACTAGTTCTAAACCTTCTTCAATATCCTTACCAGGTGATTTAGGAGTTATCACGGGTTCCTCAATAACACCTACTAACCCCTCTATGAAAGCTCTAAAACTCTTAATCATCCCCTGACCATAACCCCCACCTAATATAGAGACTAACCCAACGACTCTACCCTCACTAAGTAACCTCCTTAAGTAGGAACCATATAATGCGTAAGTTAATTCACTAACCTGTAAATTAGTTAATCTATCATCCTTATGCGCGTCAAAACCAGCAAATACTACAACTACGTCAGGTTTATATAACTCCCTAGCACGTTCTACCACATTCTCTAAAACCCATGAGTAGTGATTATCATTACTTCCAGGGTATAACGGTATATTTATCTTACTACCCTCAGCTCCAGGACCTCCTACATCACTTAACCATCCAGTACCTGGGTAGATATATCTTTGATGTATATCTATATGGAGAACATTAGACTCACACCAGAAAATCTCTTGAGTACCGTTACCGTGGTGTGCATCGAAATCTAATATCATTACCTTATACCCTAAATCTACTAAAGTCTTAGCAGCTACTGCAGCATAATCAAATATACAGAAACCTAATGTTGGTGCACCCATAGCAGGACCTCTCCTACCAGCATGGTGACCTCCAGGCCTAGCCATAATAAACCACGGGTCTCTAGACCTGATAGTATCTAAGGCAGATACCCTAGCTGTAGCTGCGAATGATGCAGCGACATCGCATGTGTGTTGGGTTACGTATGTATCAGGGTCTATATAGTGGAAACCTTTAGCACACTCACTGATTAACCACTCAACATATACCCTATCATGTACTAGTAATACAGCGTTATAATCAGGTTCTACAGCTTTAACTAACTCTATATAGGACCAAGCAGGTGAGTTCCTCAACTCCTCTAGAGACTTCTCAACCCTCCAAACACCTTCTGGATGAGTACCTAAGGGATCACTATGAAGTCTATGTCTCTCATCATAAACAAGCTTAAGCATTATTAAAACACCTACTTAGAACTTAGATTATTAAATTATATTCTATAGATATCTAGGTGTTAAAACGGTTCAAGTACTTAATGAGAGGGTCTTATGTAGAGGTAAGAGGGTAACGTTAGTTCAGAGGGAGTATATGTTCGGGGGTGTAGTCTTCACTAAGGATGTTGTGAGGTTTGGTCAAGCAGTAGCTATAATCCCAATAATAGGTGATGAGGTGATACTGATTAAACAGTTTAGACCGTCACTGAATAAGTGGGTCTTAGAAGTACCTGCCGGTAGGGTAGAGGTTAATGAGGCGTTAGAAGATACTGCTAAGAGAGAACTTATAGAGGAGGTTGGTTATGATGCTAAAACACTAATTAAGTTAGTATCTATCTACCCAGCACCTGGTTATAGTGATGAGGTACTCCATATATTCCTAGCTAAGGACTTAACATATGTTGGTAGTAAGCTGGAGGTAGGTGAGCTTATAGAGGTTGTTAAGGTTAAGTTAGACAGTGCTTTAGATCTCATACTGAGTGATGATGTAGTTGATGCTAAAACACTGATATCACTGCTTATCCTGAAACTCAAGACTCCGGAGTTAGGGTTACTTCCTAAGTGATGAGTTTAGGAATTCATCAACTAACTCACTTATTGTAGGGCCTTCTAATACCTTCAACTCCCAGTAAACCCTAACTACTGGTTTACGTATGTTGATAATCCTTGTCAGGTCTACCGGTGTACCGAGGACTACAACATCAACATCCATCCTATCAATAGTTACTTCTAAATCCCTAATATGTTGTATGTTGTAACCTACTGAAGGTATTACAGGACCTATGTGGGGGTATACCTGAAGTAACTCCTTAACAATCCCTACAGCATAAGGTTTAGGGTCAACTACTTCAGACGCACCATACTTCTCAGCAGCTACGTAACCAGCACCATACGGTAAACCACCATGTGTAACTGATGGTGAATCCTCAACAACTGCTACTCTCCTACCCTTCACAAGCTCCGGCCTATCTACAAACACCTCCATATCAGCTAACACGACCTTAGCCTTCGGATTAACTTCCCTAACATTCCTTAAAACCCTCTCTACATCTTCCCTACGTGCTCTAGAAACCTTATTAACTATCACAGCATTAGCTAACCTAACATTCACCTCACCAGGATATGTAGACACCTCATAACCTGGCCTCATAGCATCTGCAATAGTTACCATATAGTTAAACCTTATGAATGGGACGTCATTATTCCCACCATCCCATAATATCACATCACCTAGTCTCTCAGCCTCAAGTAATACCTTACCGTAATCTACACCAGCAAGTACAGGTACTCCTAACCGGATATAGTGGATGTACTCCTCCCTCTCCTCAATAGTTACTCCATACCTATCAAGGTCCTCCTCAGACTTAAACACCTGAACAACTACTTCTAAGTCTCCGTAAGCCATAGGATGTCTTACCGGGACTACCTTAAACCCCCTACCCAGTAACTCCTTAGTAATAGTTCTAGAAACAGTTGACTTACCAGCACCTGTCTTAACAGCTGTGACAGCTATTACAGGCTTATAAGTCATTAAGTAAGTTTCCGAAGGTGGTAAGAGTCTTAATGAAGCACCAGCAGCTAAGACCTTAGAAGCAAACCTACCTAACTCCTCATAAGTTAAGTCACTATAGGATAAGACAACCTCATCAACACCTAACTCCTTAATAAGCCTCGGTAACTCATCCTCAGGGTATATCGGAATTCCTAGAGGGTATTTAGGTCCTGCAAGACTTGCTGGAAACCTCCTCCTCTCAATACCTGGTATTTGAGTTGCTGTGAAAGCTACGACTAAGTATTCAGGGTTATCCCTGAAGTAAGTTAAGAAGTTATGGAAATCCCTACCACCAGCACCAGCTATGATAACCTTCTTAACCATATCAATACCTAAAAATTTTCATTTAGAAATAAAATAAATTTTAAGGATTTAGACTTGATTAAGTGATGTGTAGTTAACTCCTACGGTGTAAACCTCACTGACACAGTACCTAATCTATCAAATGTAGCTCTCACGAAATCTCCAGGCTTAACATCAACAGCACTTATTAGAGAACCGCTTAATATCACCTCACCAGCTCTTAAGTAAGTCCCATACTGAAGTAACTTATTAGCTAGCCATAACACAGCAAGTACTGGATTACCCATAACTGAAGCCCCAGCAGCTGTAGCTACTACCTCATCATTAACCTCGAAGACCATCCCAACCAACCTTAAGTCTAAATCCTCTAACTTAGTTATCTTACTACCTAATACAAACCTAGCAGCTCCTCCGTTATCAGCTATAGTGTCTTGAATCTTAATCCTCCAATTCTTAATACGACTATCTATGATTTCTAAAGCAGGTACCACACCTTCAGTAGCTCTCAACAAATCAACTACTGTGAGTCCAGGACCTCTAAGGTCTTCCTTCAATATAAACGCTATCTCAGCCTCTACCTTAGGCTGTATTAAGGAACTTAATGATATGCTACCCCCATCACATACATACATAGTGTTTGTTAAGTGCCCGTAATCTGGTTCATAAACATTAAATAACTTCTGCATAACCTTACTAGTCAACCCTATCTTCCTACCGATAACCCTCTCACCCTTAGAGACCTTCCTCTCAACATTTACTAACTGGATTTTATAGGCATCATCTATAGTTATTGAGGGGTATATATCTGTTATAGGGTCTATAGGTATTCTCTTCAATTCAGCCTCATATAACATATCAGCTATCTTAGATATTTCATCCTTGGTTAAGGGCATAAACCATCAATACTATATAACCATTATTGAAAATAAATTTTCATAAGGTTAATTAATTTAGTTTTTCTGTCTTTATAGGGGTTTATACGTCTGAAGTTGGAGTTATAAGTAATATTAAGGTTGATTTAAGTGGTAGGGTAGCTCTCATAACTGGTGCTGCTAGAGGTGTTGGTAGGTATTTAGCACTTTCAATGGCTTTAGACGGTGCTGACTTAGTCTTAATTGATAAGGATTTAGAGCCTCTAGAGAAGGTTGCTGAGGAAGTTAGGAGGTTGGGTAGGAGGGTATTAGCTATTAAAGCTGATGTTAGTAAGTGGGGTGATGTATATAGGGCCGTTGAGGAGGCTGTAAAGGTTTTCGGACATATAGATATACTAGTTAATAATGCAGGTATTGAAGGACCCTTCGACTTCGTAGAGAATATAAGTGAGGAGGATTGGGATGCAGTAATTAACGTTAACCTTAAAGGTGCTTTCCTATGCGTTAAAGCTGTAGTTCCATACATGAAGAAGCAGGGCTACGGTAGGATAGTTAACGTAGCTTCAGTAGCTGGTGTTGAAGGTAATGCTAAGATGACGCCATACTGTGCAGCTAAGGCAGGCATGATAGGACTTACTAAAGCACTTGCTGAGGAGTTAGCACCCTACGGTATAAGAGTTAATGTAGTTGCCCCAGCATTAATTGAGGGTACAGCACTAACTGATAGACTACCTAAGGAACAGAGGGAATTCCTAGCTAGGAAGATACCATTAGGTAGGTTATGTAAACTTCATGAAGTAGCAGACCTAATCAAGTTCTTAGCCTCAGACGCTGCAGACTTCCTAACCGGTTACGTACACATATTAGCTGGTGGTAGGGCTAGAGCTTAAACTTAAATTACTATGAAGTAGGATATAATCGGTGATTAAATGTTTGAGACTTCTCAATGGTTTGTAAGCCCTTACAACTACGTTGATGAGGTCCGTAAGAAGCTTTCACTACCTGAGAAGGTGTACATCCACGATACTACGTTAAGGGATGGTGAACAACAACCTAATGTAGTCTTCAGGAAGGATGAGAAGGTCGAGATCGCTGTAGCGTTGGATGAGGCAGGTGTTGACTTCATAGAGGCTGGCTTACCTGCAGTATCTAGGGAGGATTTCGAAGCTATTAAAGCTATAGTTAAGCAAGGTCTTAAGGCTAAGGTACTATCATTTAGTAGGTGTTTGAAGGAGGATGTAGACCTAGCTCTGAAAGCTGATGTTCCAGGAGTGGTTATGGAGTTACCGTCTAGTGAACACATAATTAAGTATGCTTATAGGTGGGATGTTGGGAAGGCTTTAGAGAGGTCTAGGGAGGCTTTAGAATATGCTAAACAACATGGCCTATACGTTAAGTTCTTCACAATAGATGCTACACGTTCTGATGTATCATTCCTTAAGAAAGTCATTGATAATGTTAAAGACCTCATGGACGCTTTAGTACTAGCGGATACGTTCGGTGTTATGAGTCCCTACGCTATGGAGTACTTCGTGAGGATGATTAAGGGGTTTGTTAATAAGTCCTTAGAAGTACATGCTCATAACGACTTCGGACTAGCTGTTGCTAACTCATTAGCTGCTGTAGTAGGTGGTGCATCAACAGTACATGTAACTGTTAACGGGCTTGGTGAGAGGTCTGGGAATGCAGCTCTTGAGGAGGTAGTACTTGCTTTAGAACTCTTACTAGGTGTTAAGACTAACATCAAGAAGGAGAGACTTTATGAATTATCGAAGCTTGTTGAGAGGTTATCAGGTGTTAAACTACAGCCTCAGAAAGCTGTCGTAGGTGATAACATAACTAGAGTTGAGTCAGGAATACTGACTGATTGGTGGTTCAACGTTAAAGATGTAAAACCGACTGAGATACTACCATACATACCTACATTAGTAGGTAGGAAAGCAGAGTTAACGATATTACTAGGTAAGAAATCAGGTAAGAGGAACGTAGTTGAGAAGCTGAGGGAGTTAGGAATATCAGTAAGTGATGATGAGGTAATACAACTACTTACAAAGCTTAAGGAGAGAGCTATAGAGTTGAAGAGAGCTTTAACAGATGAAGAATTTAAAGAGTTAGTACGTGAAGTTCTGAAGAAGTAAGTAGTAAATTAATACTCTTTTAAGGAATACTAATATATCAATAACTTAATTAATCGTAGTGGACTGTTTCCGTAAATAAGGTAGGTTAGGGTTGTTTAAGCCTTTTAAGCTATTAAGTAGCTCACCACCAGGATATATACTCAAAAGATTTATAAACTAGGTAAGCATTAACGACTACTCGGTGGGTGCTGAGTCCCAAGATCTGTGGCTGAACCACGGTGCGTGGCTCGGCACCGTACCGTGGTGAACCTAAGGGTGGTATTAAAGACCCTAAAACACCATAAACAACTACTCTCAGGTGAACGGTAGCAGGAAGTTAGTTAATTAATTGCTTCAGTAGTTGGTAGTAGGGTCGCACCCCTCTTTAAAATACTCCTTAAATCTTTTGCACAGAGTACGAAGTCCTTCAAGGTTATGGTGTTGGGTACCTCATTCTTCCTTAGTATTTCAACTGAAACACGTGGTATCCTGAAGATCTTACCCTTCGTATATTCCTTAACCCTAATGAACATATCGGAAAGTGCTTTAACTAATTCATTATCATGGTCATCAACAATTACTGTAGCTATTCTTAACTTCCTTAAATAGAATATTAGATTCATTATGAGGTTATTATAGTTGGTATCCATACCTGTAGGTTTAATCCCTAGTGGTGGGGTTCCTACGAATACTACTACGGTAGGTTTGTAATCCATTAATAACTTAACTACCTTATATACAGCTTCCTCAGGTAGGTGTGTTGATGGGTTTAAACCCTTAATTACTATATAGTTGTTTATGAGTTCTTCAGTAATACTTAACTTAGTAGTAATTATTTCTAAGGACTTAAGTACCCGTTGTATAATGTGTTGAGGTGGGATTAAGTATGAGATTATGAGTATCTTAGCTTTATAGATAATTGCTGTTAATGTAAGGTATGCTAACACATAATCTACATATGCTAAGTTAGGGTGAACTAGAAATATAACCTCCCCCGGATATACAGGACCGACCTTACGGTTTAAGGAATTACATAAATGGTTGTAAGGCCTAGTATGGTCTGGAGCAGGTACTTCCTCCAACATCGGTGGTACGAACACTTTAATCCCTTCACCCTCCTCTATAGTGAAGACTATCTTAGCAATTCTTGTTGGACTACCTCTAGACTTCCTAACCTCCATATTCCTCAATATCAAGTTATTTACTATTTTACAACTCATGAAGATAACTACATCAGATACGAACCCTACATCATCTAGGTCCTCTACATCACCTTCAACCTCATGAATAAGTACTGTAAGTCCGTTGATTAACTTAGAGATCTCGGTAAGAGTGTTTTGTAGTGTTGCTCTAACCTCAACATCATTACCTATTACCTTAAGTATAGGTGTTACTGAGTCTATAACTAATACCTTAGGGTTAAAACTGATTATCACATCCTTTTAAATCCTTGAGAAGGTATCTATGATTGACTCCTTACTAATCATTAACGGTAATTTAACGAATCTTAGTAAGTCTTTCTCCTCAAGTCCTTTAAAATCCATACCTAAGTTCTTAACATTCCTGAAGAGTTTATCCTTATCCTCCTGAAGTGATATGTAGA
>JAJHRE010000053.1 GCA_020832985.1 Desulfurococcaceae archaeon
TCTCTAGCATGTAAGGATAGGAAGGTTGAGGATTTAATAATTAGTAATCCTGGTGAGTTCCTCAACACCTTATCTAACGTCTTTAATAGTGAGTCTGTAGCTGAGTCATTCATATGTACTTTGACTACATATGCTAAGAAGTACTTAAACATGGTTGATGTACCTACATGTGATGAGTTTATAGGGTGGTTTAAATCTAATAATACTGAAGCTATAGTTAAGTTTATGGTTGAGTTAGCTAGACGTAGGGGTTTAATACATTAGTGTTAAAGTATTTTAAGTTGGTTATCACGTATGTTTAGGTGTTAACTATTAGTAGGTCTGTAAGTACTATACTGTTATTCCTGGTAGTACTACTCATTATAACCCTACCATACGACTACATCCTATTAAATCACTCATTAATTACTAATCAAGCTGTATATCAAGTACTACTTACTTTAAGGAATTACATACCGTTTACAGTAGTTTTAATTACGTTGAAGTTGTTAGGTGTTGGTATTAGGTTAAATCTTAAGGAGTTAGGTCTGAGGTTCTGTAAGTTTAGGTATTTAATATTGAGTGGTTTGATACCGTATGCTATATACTCTATAGGTGTTACCTACGCATTACTGATCGGTTTAAACGTTGTTAATCCGTTGATACCTCTCTACGAGGAGTACGGAGCTAAAATACACCCAGGTAGTGAGTTACTCATGCTAACACTATCACTACTGAGTACGTTGTTTGTAGGGTCTACAGTCCTAGGGTTGATAATGCTTGGTCAGGAAGTCGGTTGGAGAGGTCTACTACTAAGTGAGTTTTCAAAGGTCTTTAAGAACGATATACTGAGTAGTTTATTAGTTGGTGTTGTGTGGGGTTTATGGTACACACCACTAGTAATACTCTACGGCTTCTACTTCCCAAACCATAGGGATTTAACAGGTGTTTTACTCATGGTGTTAACATGTATGTCATTAAGTACTTTACTCTCATACGTTAAGTACAGATTCAACACCTTACTAACACCTGCAGCAGTCTCAGGGGTTTTAAACGGACTACATAACTTGATGGTACGTACCGTAGTAGTTGATGAGTTATACTCAATGCCTACAGGCCTCTTAGGAATTACATCAGCAACAACCCTAACACTGATACTATACCTAGTTAGGAGACCTGATAGAGTATGAAGTTATGAGGACCTCATCACCGACTACGTAAACACTTAATCTTAAGTCGTTAACAAACCATAATCCATCTACTGATGTAGCGTTATTAAGGCTTAACACGTAATTGAAGGTTCTGTAGAAGTCCTCAGCTGACTTACTTGATGACCACTTAATAACCCAGTTAAGTACCTTGTAGGTGTTGTTAACGCAGTATACTACTTTATCACCTAACCACTCACTACTCATGCTTAATGCGTAGGACTCATTAAAGTACTTACTAATCATTACGTAGAGGTATGAAGGACCTAAAACATCTTCATGAACAACCCTACAACTTACGTTAACCACCACATCAACTACACCCTCCCTAGCTAAGTACTTCTGAGGGAACATCACGTACTTCATAGACTTAGGTGGGTCTTCATAAGCCTTATTAACTAATCCCCAACCACCAACACTTAGTAAGTACTCAACAAACCTACTACCGAATATGTATGGTGTTAGTTGGATGTCTATGAATGGGTCTTTAAGAGTTAAACTACTAACCTTACTAACAACTCCTAAACCCTTAATACTTACGTACTCATCAGCTACTACATCAGCATCACCTTCAACTAACGACCTAATAGCTAATGACTCATCTAGAGTATGTGTAGGTGGTGTTCTGAAGTACTGGTACTGTAGGACGTGGGTTAACTCATGAGCTAAAACCCTCTGAACTAATGGTGACTCACCCCTAGTGAAGTACTCCTGAACAACATATACTGTATTACCTGCTGAAGCAGCTACCCATATACCTAGTAAGCCCCTATAAGAACTACTTATGTTGTAGTCCTTAGGTACTAGTAAGGTCATCTTAAGTATATCACCGAATATTAAGACTTCCTCAGGTATTTCAGAACCCCAAGTAGATAGTACGTATGACTTATTAACTACTACTACGTTAGGTAATTCCTTAAACGTTAAGTTCCTAATGACTGAGACATCCTCAGCTATAGACTTAACTAACCACTCAATCTCAGAACTACTTAAGTAGTACTCTACCCTACTAATACTTAGGTAGTAGCCGATAGTGAATGAAGTTATTACTAGTACTACAGCTATAGCTATTAAAGTCTTAAACCTCATATTAAGGTCTTACAGTATAGTAGAGTCTCTTCCTCATCCTACCCTTATTCTCAACCTTAACCATCACCACCTCACCAACCTCAGATACGTTCTTAACGTGGGGGCCTCCATCAGCTTGAATATCAATACCTGGGATCTCAACAATCCTTAAACGACTTACTTGAGGCGGCATCCTACTAGCTAACTTAACTATACCTGGGATCTTAAGTGCTTCCTCCCTATCTAACCAGTATATACGGACCTCAACACCTGACTTAACAACCTCATTAGCCTTCCTAATAACATCCTCAAACACAGACTTATCGAAGGTCTCTAGACTGTAGTCGTCGTATGCGTAGTCAGGGTATACGTTACCCCCAGTTACTAACGCATTATAATCCCTGTAGAATATAGCTGCAATTATATGTGCAGCTGTATGTAACCTCATCAACCTATACCTACGTCCCCAATCAATAACACCTAAAACCTCATCACCTACGTTAATACCTGACGTACCCCCCTTAACCACATGTACTACGTCATCATCTCTGAACAACACATCAACAACCTCATACCTACTACCGTCCTTAACTATGAAGCCTACATCATTAGCTACACCACCACTTCTAGGGTGGAATGCAGTCCTATCCATGACTAAACCATCATCTAAAACCTTAACAACCTTAGCTTTAAACTCTCTAACATAACTATCGAACTGATATATTAACTCCTGCAAGTTCAGACCTAATAACTTAATTTAGAGTAGGTTATAAAGTATTATAGTTAGTAAAACCACTGATGCAGTGATTACTAAGGTGTTGAGTAGGTAGTCATCATACCTCCTACTACTTAATCTAAGCCTGGATAAACCGTTTGGAGAGTATATAAACACACCACCACTTAACGAATCAAGTAGTAGGTGTGTAGAACTAGCTATTAACGAAGTTGTTAGAGCTATCGTTAGAGGTCCTGGGAGGTTTAGTAGTGAATGGATAAGTAATCCAGTAATTAATGATGTAATTAAGTTACTGAATAACTCATGAGTTAGTGGAGTCCTCCTCCCACCACTATGACCTAGTAAGTCTATTAAGTAATTAACTAAGAATGATATTACGAAGACCGAACCTACAACCAAAACACTTCTAGAGATAACCACAGCTATGAGTGAACCTAAAGCAAACGTCATCAACACATGAGTTAGTAACTTCATTACATACACTCAAGAGTGTTAATTACTTTAAAATTAATAAATTTACTTTCATTAGAGATAGGTATATGAAGCGTACTTACAGTAAACGTTAAGTTATGTAATATTAACTATTGAGTGTAGAGTGAAAGTAATAATGTTTATAGCTTTAAGAAAACCACTTAATTAGTGTCAGTATGAGTGAAGTAGGTAGGGTTATAGATAGGTTTGGCGGTAATGTTATTCTTGCTGTAGAGGTTTTAGTATTAGTCTTAGTAGCTCTCTTAATCATAATGGCTAGCTATGTATCAGTACGTGATTTAAGGAGTGTATTAACACCTTACGTAACCTACTCTGAAATTATTGAGTTAATAATAAATGATGTGTTTACGTTAGTAGTACTTGCTGAGATTATGAGGTTTATAATAGCTTTAAGAGCTAGTCCAGGTACTAGGATTATAGGACTTGCTGAAGTCGGGTTAATAGTTAGTATTAGGGAGGTTATACTAGCATCAGTGATGAAGGAATACCTAGGGTTACTACTGTCATCAGTAGCTTCAATAATATTAGCATTAATAATATGGTTAGTTAAGACTAAAATAGTAAGGTAGTGTTGGTTAGGTGTAAGTGAAAGTTATACCATCTACTAATTTAGAAAAACAGATTTAATTTTAGTATTAACCTGCGTAAGGACTTTCTGGAGGTAGTGGTATTACTGGTTTAGCAGCTGCGAATTTCTCTGGGTAAACTACTAATAACCTACCCTCACGCCACTGCATAACTACTGGATACGATAGTATGTTCTGACCTATATGTAGTTGAGGCTTTTCAACCCTACCAATCTTACCTAGTAATGTATCTTCAGGCTTATCAGGAGGTGCGAACTTAACTCCATAACCCATAGTAGTACCTCCTTCAGGTATGTTAAGTTCTAGAGCTGCTAACCTAATACTCTCAGGATCTACACTACCGTACTTAGTGATAGCTAGTGGTAATACATCGTTAAGTAATATCCACGTATGTGCGAAGCCCATATGAGCGTGAGTCATAGGCTCATAACCCCTCTCCTTCTTAAACCTATCTATAAACTTAAGTAACACCTCCTTCAACTCAGGTTTTAACGCGTCATAGTTTAGATAAGGTGATGGTGGGTCAACATTAAACATGAACTCCATATCCTTCCCTAAAGCTTTATAAGTAGCTGGTAAACCACCTCCAGCCCCGTGAGCTATGTAAGCCTTAAACTTAAGGCCTAACTCCTTAGCCTGCCTGAAGAACAATACAGTATCTGAGTAGTAACCTGTATGGAGTATTACATCTGGTCTAGCAGCCTTTAACTTCATTATAAGTGATGATAAGTCTGTAGTTGCTGTTGGGTAACCCTCATAAAGTACTATAGGAATACCTAACTTCTCAGCCATTAACTTATTACCAGCAGCTACTGAAGTACCGTAAGGTCCGTCCTCAAATATTATAGCTACCCTCAAATCACTTAAGTTCTTACCTAAAGCTTTAGCAACTACATCCCTAATGAATAACACACTCTGGAATCCGAAGTCACCACCGATAGGTTGAGGTCTTAGTAAGTACTTAAAACCTCTTAAAGTTGCTGAGTCAGTAATAGCACCTACCTCCCAATATATAGTCTTATATCTCTCAGCAACCTCACTAGCAGCTAGCAATAATGGACTTGCGTAACTACCTATAATTACCTGAACCTTCTCCATAGTTATCAACCTCTCAGCCTCAGTAGTAGCTACAGATACATCACTCTTACAATCAGCTACTACATACTCAACCTTATACCTACCTAAAACACCTCCAGCCTCATTAACCATATCAATAGCAATCCTAGCACCAGTCATCTGATCAGTACCTAAAGGTGCCCAAGCACCAGTTAACGGGAAGAGTAAACCTAACTTAATCCTCACCTTCTCAGGAGGTGGTAATGTCGGGGTTGGTGTTGGTGTTATAGTAACTGTTACTTTCTCAGTTATTGTAGTAGTTATTGTAGTTGTTATTGTTGTTGGAGTACCTACAGTAGTAGTTATAGTTACTGTCTTAGGTGGTGGGACAGCTGAAGAACCTGCAAAATAACCAACAACACCAGCAACAACAATCAAGACAACCAACACAACAGTTAGAATAGATGAAGTCTTAGCAGACATACACACTACCTGCATATAGGTATATAACATGTTTTTATTACTTACTGTTTCAGTTTTCATAATCATTTGTAGTGTTTGTGTTTATTGAGGTTTTCTAGGATGTTAGTGCTGTGAGTCTAAAGCCGATGAAGTCTGAGGTTGATGAGCCCCACGAACTCTGATTACTTGATGAGAGTGGATGTACCTCTAGGCAATTAGGGTGAACAACCCCTGTAGGGTGGTCGGGGATAAAGCCGTTGAGAAGTATATGGTGAAGAGCCTGAATTAATAAATATGAATATTTATGAACACCATCTACTGAGAAACGGTTATTCACCTATGTATGTCTTCCTAATATAGTCGTTCTTAAGTAGTTCCTCACTAGGTCCTTCTAAGACGACCCTACCTTGTTCTAGTAGGTATGCTCTATCAGTTGATTTAAGTACTTTAACTACGTATTGTTCCACTAATAATAACGTTATTCCGAGTTTACTTAACTCATTAAATACTTCATATATTTGAGTAACTACCTTAGGTGCTAATCCTAGGGAGACCTCATCAACTAGTAGGAGTTTAGGCCTACTGATTAACCCCCTAGCTATAGCTAGCATCCTCTGCTCACCACCGCTTAAAGTACCTGCTAACTGATCCTTCCTCTCTTTAAGTATTGGGAATAAAGTGTAGATTAGTTCTAACGTATCGCTTAATTTCTCCTTAGCTTCTTTAGTCGTAGCCGCTACTAGTAAGTTCTCAAGGACTGTTAACTTAGGTATGACTCTACCACCTTCAGGAACTAATGAAATACCCTTACGTACTCTAAGATATGTAGGTATGTCTGTGATGTCCTCACCTTCGAAGAACACCCTACCGTTGAACGGCTTAACAAGCCCTACTATAGTTTTAAGTAGTGTTGTCTTACCAGCACCGTTAGGACCTATGAGGGCTACCTTCTCACCATTATTCACAACTATATTCACATCCCATAAGACCTTAAGTAATCCGTAACCAGCACTTAAATCATTAACCCTAAGCAGCAAATTCCTCACCTAGATATGCCTTAATAACCTTCTCATTCCTCATAACCTCCTCAGGACGGCCCTCAGCAATCTTAACCCCGAAATCTAAAACTACAACCCTATTACATACCTTCTTAATAGTCCTCATAACATGTTCAACAATAACTATAGTAACACCAGACTTATTAATCCTTAAAATCACGTCAAGTAATTCATCAGCTTCATGAGGTTTTAAACCAGCCATAACCTCATCAAGTAGTAGTAGTTTAGGTTTTATAACTAACGCCCTAGCTAACTCCAACCTCTTCCTCTCAAGTATAGTTAAATTACTGGCTAGAGAGTT
>JAJHRE010000055.1 GCA_020832985.1 Desulfurococcaceae archaeon
AGTTTTAAAGTACCTGTATAGTCCTTCCTCAGACGGTGTGAATATGTAGTGTGGTGGTGTTATCATTAAGACATTAACTCCAGCATCCTTAGCTAACCTACCATAAGTTAACGCTTGATTTAAGGAATTAACTATAACACCAGCAACTACTAATACCTTACCACCTACAGCCCTAACAGCAACATCACATACTCTTGAGTACTCATCAGGTAGTAATGCGTAGCCCTCACCAGTACTACCACATACAGCTATACCATTAACACCTACACTTAAGTACCACTTAATTAAATCCTTAAGTAACTCCTCATTAAGTGATCCGTCAACATTGAATGGTGTCGGTATAGGCGGGATGATACCCTCTAACTTAAGCATTAAATCACCGAGGAGATAACTGTTTAAGTAATTAAATTTTTTAATCGAGATTGACTGAACTATACATATAGCTTTATTAATTATTTAACGTAAGTGTTAACGTATGTCGGACTTAAGACGGGGAAGGTTTGGTAAACTTAGGCCTAAATACCTTGACTCCCTATTAACTGGTAAGAGATTTGGTAAACTTAGGAGTGTAAGTTATGGGTGTGAGGGTAAGGATTAAGTTAAGGTATAAGAGTAGGGAGGTTATAACTTCAGCACTTGTTAACACTGGTTATGAAGGTATTACACCGGAGATACACCTACCTTTAGCTTTAGCTAGAAGGCTTGGTTACTCTTTCGAGAATGTAAGGATTGAACGATATGTTGTTGTAGGTGGTGAGGTGAACGTATTAAGGCTTGGGCAGGTGTATATAACCCTCGATGTCGAAGGTTTTAACCGTGATGTCTTAGCTAACGTGATCTGTACTCCGGGAGAGTATGAGGTCATAGTAAATGATGTGCTTGCTGAGGAACTTGGGATAGAGATAGTAGCTCCAAGAAGAGGTTTGTGGAGGATTAAGGGTGAGGGAGGAGTTAGAGAAAGTGCTGAGCCTATGTTCTGGTTAGAGTAGTTTTGCTAGTCAGTTCTGTAGGATTAGATAATTTAATCCTAGTTAGTAGGGATTCTTATCAGGTTGGTAACCGCTTCATCACTACTCATATCCCCGAAAACTCATCATCGTTAAAGTTACTTTGTGAAAGTTTTTAGGGTTTTCACTGTTAATCACTTTATGGGGTGTGGGGATGAGTGCTCAGATACGTGAGGTTCGTGGTGTGAGGAAGGTTGCTGAGATTAGCTTACATAGCCATATTAAAGGTTTAGGTCTTGATGAACGTGGTATACCTTTACCTGTAGCTGATGGTTTTGTAGGTCAGGTTGAGGCTAGGAAGAGTGCTGCGTTAGTTGTTGAGCTTGTTAGGCAGGGTAGGATGCAGGGTAAGGGTGTCTTACTAGTCGGTCCTCCAGGTACTGGTAAGACTGCATTGGCTTACGCTATAGCTAGGGAGCTTGGTGAGGATACCCCGTTCGTAGCTCTACATGCTTCTGAGATATACTCACTTGAGGCTAAGAAGACTGAGGTCTTGATGAGGGCTGTTAGGAAGTCTATGGGTATTAGGATTAGGGAGGTTAGGAAGGTTTACGAAGGTGCTGTTAAGGATATTAAGATCGCTTACGGTAAACATCCCTTCAATCCATATGTTAGGATGCCTAAGGAGGCTAGGATAACATTAGCTACTAAGGATGATAACCTAACGTTAACACTTGGTGAGGAGTTAGTATCTCAGTTGATTAGGTTAGGTATTAAGAGAGGTGATTTAATATGGATAGATGCTGAGACTGGGCTCATTCATAAGGTTGGAAGGGTTAAAGGTGTTGAGAAGGCTAAGTACTACGACGTAGATGTTTGGGAGGTTACTGAGGAATTACCTAGCGGTCCTGTTAAGAAGGAGAAAGAGATTGTTAGGGTTTTAACATTTAATGATTTAGACTTAGCAGTAGCTTCTCAGAGGGTATCAATTATAGGTTTCTTAGGTCTTGAGCTGGAGAAGGAGGTTGATGAGGAGGTTAGGAGGTCTGTTAACTCACAGGTTAAGAAGTTAATTGATGAGGGTAGGGCTGAGTTAGTACCTGGTGTCTTATTCATAGATGACGCACATATGCTGGACTTAGAATCATACGCATTCCTATCTAAGATTATGGAGAGTGAGTTCTCACCACTGATAATAATGGCTACTAATAGAGGTATTACTAAGATCTACGGAACTGATATTGAGTCACCCCACGGGATACCGTTAGATATACTTGATAGACTACTCATAATACCTGTAAGACCCTACAGTAGGGATGAGGTTAGGGAGATTATTAAGGTGAGGGCTGAGGAAGAGGAAGTAACGTTATCTAAGGATGCGTTAGAACTACTAGCAGATTTAGGAGTTAAGTACAGTTTAAGATATGCCATACAGTTACTAAGACCTGCAAGTATAGTAGCTTCGAGGAAGGGTAGGTCAGAAGTAGGTGTTGATGATGTAGAAGAAGTCAGTAAGTTATTCATAGATACTAAGAGAAGTATAGAATTCATAAAAGAATATGAAGGACAACTAATAAAGTAGTTAACCTCTCCCATACCCCTAAATACTATTAGCTTAACTTCTTATTATTAAACATAAAAATTTTTAAGTCCTACCCTGAGATCCTAAGGGATCTTAATGAGTGAGTCAAGCAGTTCTCAAATTAAGTTGGGTGCTAGACCTATCGAGGTCGTTGATAAGATCCCAACACCTGAGGAAGTATTTAAACTCCCTAAGATTGGTTGGAAGGAGATATTCCTCGTGTTAATGGGTCCAGCATTCATAGCTACTGGTGATGCCTTCGGTTCTGGTGAGTGGTTAATGATCCCAGCATTTACTGTTAGGTATGGTTGGGGTATGGCATGGGCTATATGGTTGCTAGTCCTCTGTCAAGCTGTATATCAGATTATGTGGGCTAGACTCATAGTCGTCTTCGGTGAGATACCAGCTATATTCTTCTCAAGACTTCCTGGAGGCCCTAAATTCTGGAGTTGGTTTGTAGCTATTAACCACGCAGCTAGGGTTGCATGGCCTGGGTGGGCTATGGGTGCTGCTACAGCAGCTGCAGCAATGATCTTAGGTAGGATTCCAGGAGCTGCTGACGCACCATTCGTTAGGGGTGTTGCCGCAGTACTATTCTTCCTAGTACTACTAACGTTACTCTTCGGAGGTAAGGTTGAGAGGATTTTAGAGGCTGTTGAGAAAGCACTAACTCTCTTCATAGTCTTCGCATTACTCTTCATAGTACTACCACTAACTATAAAGGCGGAGGTACTTAAGGAGTTCGCAGTAGGTTTAGTAAGTATTGGGTATATACCACACGGAGTTGATATACTGTTACTAGGTGGTTTCGTAGGTTATGTAGGTAGTGCTATGGCTCATAACTGGTATAACGTAGTTTACTATAGGGATAAGGGTTATGGTATGGGTTCTGCAGTTGGTTACATACCTAGTGCTATAGGTGGTGTTAAAGTATTTGTAAGTCCTATAGGTAAGTTCCCTAAACCAACACCTGAAAATATAGCTACTGTTAAGAAGTGGATGAGGATAGTAACACTAGATCAGATGTTGATATACTTTACAATCTGTACATTCGCAGGTACCGTACCAGCTTTAATAGCTACATCACTACTGCCTAGAGGTACTGTATTAGGTGGTTGGGGTATTGCAGCACATGTCTCAGAAGCGTTTGCTAAGGTTGTAGGTCCTTGGGGCTTCTACCTCATATCATTTATAGGACTCTCAATACTATTCACAACACAGTTAATGTTAAGTGATAACCTGTCTAGAAATATAATTGAGATATTCTGGAGTACTTCTGAAGGTGTTAGGAAGTGGGCTAAAGGCGATATTAGGAGGTTATACTACACACTACTAGTCGTCTACATAATCTTCGCAGTAATTATCATATGGTCAGGTATGGAACCACTCCTAGTACTACTAATATCTGCTAACGTCCCACACTTCATGGCCTTCTGGTCAATACCTGCGTTAATATACATTAACGAGAAATTACTGCCTAAGGAGTATAGATCACCTAGGTGGATGTATATATTCCTAGCTATAATGTTCGTATTCAGTGCTGTAATATTCGTAGGGTTAGTACTGTATTACGGATTCGGAATTAAGATCTTCTAACCTAAAAACTTTTTAACACATAAACTCTACAACATCAATAAGATATTAACTTAAATATAATATAGTTTTTGGTGTATGTCTTGAAACATAGGGCTTGTTTACTTAAGGAATTTAGTAAGCCTTTAGTTATTGAGGAGGTTCAAACACCTACCCTAAAACCTTACGAGGTCTTAATTAAGGTCTTAGCTGCTGGTATCTGTCATTCAGACCTACATTTATGGTTAGGTGATTTCGTACCTCAAGGACTCCCTAAGAAGTTACCTATAGTCCTATCTCATGAGGTTGTCGGTGAGGTTGTAGATGTTGGTGAGGGTGTCCCTAGTAGTTTTAGGAGGGGTATGAAGGTATTAGTATATCCTTGGCAGTATGTTGAGGAGGATCAACTAACTATTAGGGGTTTTACTCAGTTAGCTAGGAAGAGGTTGAGGTTAGGTATTGATGTTGATGGAGGTCTTCAGGAGTACTTAGTCAGTAATTATAAGTTCTTAGTAGGTGTTGAAGGTTTTGAGGATATACCTGCGTTAGCACCTCTAGGATGTGCTGCGTTAACTACTTATAGAGCTGTTAAGAAGGCTGGGGCATTTGTAGGACCTGATGATTACGTAGTGTTGGTTGGTTTAGGTGGTTTAGGTTCTTACGCAGCTCAGTGGATTAAGTTGTTAATGCCTTACACGCGGTTAGTAGGTGTTGATGTGAGGGATGAAGCTATAGAGTTCGTGTCTAAGGTAGTTAATGTTGATGTAGCTATAAATGCGTCTAGGGAAGACCCTACCAAGGTATTGAATGAGTTAACAGGTGGTTTAGGTGTTAAAGCAGTTGTAGACTTAGTCGGTAGTCCTGAAATAGTCTCTAAATACGTAAATATCGTGGATACGTTAGGGATTTACGTATTAGTAGGTCATATGGGTAGGGTTGAAGTACCTATACCTAGGCCTAGAATCATACGTAACGAGATCACAATAACAGGTAGTTATACTGGGTCATTATCAGATCAGTATGAAGTAGTATCACTAGCTAGGAAGGGCTTACTTAAGTATAGAGAGGTAGTAACTAAACGTTATAAGTTTGAGGAGGTTAATGAGGCTTTCAACACTCTTAAGGAGGGTAAGGTAGTAGGTAGGCAGGTAGTCCTAATAACTTAAAATTTTAATTAACCACCGTCAAAAGGTATTGTTAGTACTACCTCATCACCGTCTTCAAGCTTCTTACTTAAATCCCACTCAACCTTCTTATTGATTATTACGAGTATATTCTCACTTAACATACCGTCATCAGTTAATAACCACTTACTCAACCCCTCATGAATCTGTGATACCCTCCTCAGTAAGTCAGCTAATGTTGAACCCTCCTCAACTAATACCTCCTCTTCCTCAGCCTTAGTTACTACTTGAAATAGTTGTGGTATGTACTTAACCTTAACCCTTATATAATTCACTGACGACATAGTCTAGTCCTAACTCGTAGAGCTTACTTGTTTTAGGCCTACCCTCCTCATCCCAACCAGCTACTTCGTAGAACAACTTAATTGCCTTCTCAAATAATCCACGATCTATCTTCTGACCCTTCCTAACACCGAATTCCAGACCTTCGAAGAACCTATCAGGTAGTGTATCATCCTTAGCTCTAAACCCTTCACGTATGTTAAATGCTCTCACTAAATTAAACGCCCTCTCACTAACCTTCATTAAAGTCCATAAACTTACCTGCCATCCAGTAGCTGCATTAACAATCTCAACTAGGTGGTTAGGTGTAAATACACCTGCTGAATGTGGTGTGAAGACGAATTTACATACTTGTAGACAGTCTTCTAAACCCCACCATAACATACCGTAATATACTATCTTAACCTTCTCAGGGCTGAGGTCTAACCTATGTACAGGTCTTGTAACCCCTAAAGCCACTAAATGTTCTGCAAACCTCTCGAATGAAGGGTCGTGAGGTCCTTGTAGGTGGTCAGCACCTATAGGTGATAATGCGTAGTGTAGTCCGACACCTACCTTACCACGTGGTTCATGTAGTGGTATCTCCCTACCCTTAACATGCATAGCGTATCTCTCAGCTCCACGTCCAATAACTTCAGCAGCCCTCTTAACACCTTCAGCTAGTAAGTTACCGAAGCCTTCACGATCAACAACCATCTTCAACAACTTTATTAATGTCTCACCATCACCGAATCTAACCTCCAATCCATCAGTATCCTCCTTAGTCAGCACTCCCTTCTCAAATAACTCCATAGTGAATGCGATTACGACACCAGCACTTATGGTATCAACTCCGTATGAATTACATATCTGGTTAGCGTAGGATATGATGTTTAAATCACCTACACCACAGAGTGAACCGAATGAAGCTATAGTCTCATATTCAGGACCTCCATACGCTGGGTCTGTCTCGTAGGGTCCTCCAGCCTTAACATCTGGTTTACACTTTAGTGGGCAGGCGAAACAACCTGTCTTACCTACTAATATAGTCTTATTTAACGTTTCACCACTTAACGCATCAGCTTTATCGAATGAACCACCTCTAAAGTTTAACGTTGGTAATGTCCCGTCATTATTAAGTGGTGTTAC
>JAJHRE010000056.1 GCA_020832985.1 Desulfurococcaceae archaeon
GTTAGTGGGTCTGAGTAATGAGCATCATACCCTGCAGACACTAAAATATACTCAGGTTTAAACTCATTAATTATAGGTTCTATAACTTCATTAAATACCTCCTTATATGTGCTATCACCACTCCCATGAGGTAAGGGTATGTTGATCTTAGTTCCTTCAGCATCCCCTGAACCTACCTCATATATACTACCAGTTCCTGGGTAAATACCTCTTTCATGGACATCTATATGTACTACCCTAGACTCACTCATAAATATTTCCTGAGTACCATTACCGTGATGAGCATCGATATCAACTATTAAAACCTTCTTAAACCCTTCCTTCAATAAATGTTTAGCTAGTACCGCAATATTATTGAAGATACAGAAACCTAATGTAGGTGCACCTAAAGCACTACCGCTAATACCTGCGTGATGTCCCGGAGGTCTAACTAATACGAATACCGGGACTCCGTAAGACTCCCTCAGCTCATAACTCATAACCGATGCTGTTAGAGCTAGTGTAGCGACTTCGTATGTGTAGGTGTTTACGTAGGTATCCCCATCAACGTAGTTAAACCCCTTAGATGAGAGTTCCTTTATGTAATCTACGTAAGCTCTATCATGGACTTCATAAGGTAGTCCATAATCTATCCTGTCTACAGGTACTAACTTAAACTTCTGTAGTATGTTATAGTTTTTCAAGGCATTTAACGCTGTAATTAACCTTGATGGGGATTCAGGATGTGAATACCCTTCACTATAATGCTTTAAGAACCTCTCATCATATACTATCACAACCACGTGGAAACCCTAGATTAGAAATTCTTAGGGGTTTTAATTCTTAGTTGTATCAATATATTTAGATAGGTCGATAGCACCTTTACCTGACTTACCATAAGGTGTAGTGAGTATCCTAACTATCTTACTAGCCTTCTCATCACTAATCCCCTCAACAACTGCTAACTCACTCTGTGAAGCGTTAAATACAGCTCTTACGGTTCCGAACCTCTCTAATAGTTTATGAGCTGTCTTAATACCTACACCTGGTAAAGACTGAACTATATGTAGTTGCCATTCCCTAATATCATCACCTTTAGGCTTAAGTACCTTCCTAAAACGTCTAGTCACTATAAGGCTTTCACTACCTATCTTCTCTGCTAGATGTTTGATAAATTCAGCAGTATGTTTGTAATCTCTCGTATAGTAGAGGACTACACCATATCCTAAGATCGCGGTTATCAACGCTCCCTCAATAGCTCTCCACTTAGATGTTAAGTATCTAATATCGTTTAAATCACCCTCAACCACTAGCAAGGGTGTGTCGCAGACCTCAACTAACTTACCTAACTGATCGAAGAACCTACCGTCAAAAACAGAATGAACTAGGTCGTCAACTCTCTTCCTCTCAATGACTAACGAATCATTGATTATGTAATCACCTACATCAAGCATTTTATAGATTATAGTCAACCCAAAACTTTTAAGTACTTCAGGTATTCCTGAATTCCTCTCCCTCTCATCAACGTAAACCTTAACCATACTAACTACACTCCTCAACCCATCTTCCATTATCAATAATCTTAAAATCACCGGTAATTGAACTGAAGAACTCCTTAAAAATACTGAGTAATTCCTTAGGTGTAACCCCCTTCACATAAGAACCACCAGCTAGTGAATGACCACCTCCAGAACCACCTAAATTACTAGCTACATATGAAGCAAGTAATCCTCCTAAAGGCTTGCCTAACTCCTTAACCACATCCTCACTAACCCTTACAGTAATTCTTAGACCGTCATCTCTACAAGCTACTGCAACACCTATATCAGCACCATTATCAATTAGTATCTTAAGGATGTTACCCTCATAAGCACCGACACATGTAATCGTGATTAGGTACTTACCAGACTTATATATACCTAATCTAGACATACCTTTAAGACGTGCTATCCTCTCCGAATAATCTATTTGAGATTTTCTAATGAGGAGAGACCTAGCTTTATCATAACTACCTCCCAACCCGATTAAATCTGATAGTATCTTAAATGTAGTTCCATCAGCTAACTGTAGTAACCTACTATCATATAAGATACCGCCAATTAATAAGGTAAGGTATTCACTACTTAAATCACTGTCTATACTTAGGAGTAATAACGATACTATCTCAGAAGTAGCTTTCCTACTAGGATCATACAACTTTATTAAAGCATCATCTATAAGACTATTAACTACATGGTGATCTACTAAGACGTAACCGCTTATATAGCTATAACGGCCTAACTGCTCTCTAGATGCTGAATCAACAACTATAAACGTATCGCAGGACCCATCAAAAGAAGTATCGTCATATATGTTATGGGGTATGCCTAGATTAACTATAAAGTTCTTAGATACTGCATCAACACCTTCAGGTGTTATTACATATACTTCACTAAGTTTATTCAACTTAACTATGATTTCACGGAGTACTAACGCTGAAGCTAGGGCATCTATATCTGCGTTTCGATGAGTAATTAAGCAGTACTTCCTAGGGTTTTTTAGGAAGTTTAAAAATTCATTAATGCTTAAATCCTGAATCATTAGAACCAACTTCTAGTAACATATCCTCTAGTAATCTGAAGGCGTCATCTATAATTTTATCAATGATAACCTCATATTCTATAGGGATAGGTTTTGACGATAATAACTCTACTGATACATCACATGTTAAGGAATTACCGAGTTCTACAGTAATTGATGTATTTACCTCTAAGTCCCTCCCTAAGTTAATCTTAGATACTATACTACGTCTTATGAATTCATTAACCTTAATAACTAACTCCTCAAGAAAAGCTTCAGTTAGAGAGTTAAGGTTTATCCCTAAGTTAATTACATACTTCTTCTTCATCCGGCTTTAGCCTGCCTCCCATAAATCTTAGCTAGGTACTCATTTATCTTAGATTGAAGTTCATTTAATTGCGACCTTAGTAATTGTTCCTGCCTCTCAATACTCTTCAACCTCAACTCAAGAATTTCCTTCTTATCATTTAACTCCTTTATAGCATCATCCCTCTGAACCTTAACCATAACGTGGCCTACGTTCTTGAAGACCACGCCTGCGGGGTCTAAAGAGTTAAGGACTTCTAAAGCTCTATTAACCTCCGATAACTCACTAGTTATCACATTCTTCTCAGTAATAACCTGACCTAATTGATTCTGAATCTGCTGATACCTAACCAACATTTGCTGTACCTCAGGAGGTACTTGCTCAGTAACTGACACTTCATACCACCTAGCTTACAATAAATTCTAACTTTAAAATTATATAAGCTTTAGTAGTAGTCTATGATGAGTTGATTTAAGCATATAGCAAAATAACAAAATTTATTTTACTACGGCAATATATTAGATGGGCTTCACTATGTATTCAACCCCTGAAGATATAGTTAAGAACGTGTTAAGGGAAGGTAGGAATAGACTCTACGATCATGAGGCATTTAAACTGTTAGAACTAAGTGGGTTTCCAGTACCTAAGACAGGTCTGGCTAAGAGTGTTGATGAGGCTGTAGGACTGGCTGAGAAGATAGGTTATCCAGTAGTTCTTAAGGTTGTGAGTCCTCAAGTAATTCATAAATCAGATGTAGGTGGTGTACTATTAAACATAAAGAGTTCGAAGGAGGTTGCTGAAGGCTTTAACAATATCTTCAATAACGTTAAGAAGCATATACCTGATGCTGAAATATATGGAGTGCTAGTTCAGGAGATGCTACCATCAGGTCTAGAAACGATAGTTGGATCTACTAGAGACCCTATATTCGGTCCAGTATTAGTCTTCGGTTTAGGCGGTATCTTCGTAGAGGTCTTAAGAGACGTTAGTTTTAGAATAGCCCCTGTAGAATTTGAGGAAGCGTTAGAGATGATTGATGAGATAAGAAGTAGTAAGATACTTGCTGGGTTTAGAGGTAGTCCACCTAGGGATAAGAAAGCAATCGCTGATATCATAGTCAAGCTCTCTAAACTAGTAAGTAGTATACCGGAGATTAAGGAAGTAGATCTAAACCCAGTTATAGTGTATGAGGAAGGGAAAGGAGCTAAGATAGCTGACGCTAGATTCATACTATCTAAGGAATAACGCTTAAACAACATTAAACAACTTAAACATTAGATGTTTTCTATAGAGTCAATCACCAACTTACTTAATCTTAATGTAGAATTAAGTACAGCTCTAATAGAACTAATCGTTGGGGCTTCTAAAACTATAATTAACTTCGTCTCATCGTAGGATTTATTAACAGTTACGTTAATTCCCTTAACCTTAATAGACTCCTCAGGTTTTAAGGCATTATATAATGTGTTCAGTACATCACTACTAACTCCATCAACAATTATTACTACCTTATACACCATAGTTAATTACCTTAAGGATTTTAAACTCCGGTCCGCAAGGCCTTCCACTCCCTACACACTTAAACCCCACACATACATGGTCATCACACTTACTAAGAACTACTTTAACAGCATTCCCGACCTCTGAAACACCATCTAAGTTGGTATTTGAACTCACTTTAATATCTAAGATAGTTGTTAATGCGTCAATTACATCATGTTGGAAATCATTGGCCTCATTACTATCTACGAATAAGTATCTAACTTTAATAGGTCTTTGAAATCCCTTGATCTCCCTACATAACTTAATAGAACCTAATTTAATTAATATCCTTCTCTGTAGTTTATTACCTATATTAACGTAGTAAACTAAGGCTGATGGATTCCCTTTCCTCTCATAAAGGATAACGACACCATTAGAGTTGTAGGTATACATTATATTGATTAAGTCGTCTAATGTCTTCTTCCCCCTATTCACCCTTACATACGTAGGTACTACAGCTACTAAATCCTTAATAAAACTCCTACTCCTTCTTGAGGGATTCCTTGAAGTCGTTATTATCAATACCATACTTTAACTACTTTAAACCTGATATTGGTTGGTAAGCCCCTCCAGCAAAAACCCTACCACACTTACCGCAACGCCAAACACCTACTGAAATCCTCTCCATCTCTGTCTTCAGACCGCATAGAGGACAGTAATACTCTTCATACCTCTTCAACATCACATCCCTCCACTTCTTCCTAAGGGATGATCCGTATCGTGCACCAAACCTCCCAGCTATACTAACGACTTTAGTCCTCCCCATCACACACCACATCATATATACACATTATCATCTAAAATTTAAATATTTACTAGAGCTTAGGATGTGAGTAGGTTTTTAACTGTGTTGATTATTTCCTTCCCCTTAGTAAGTGCTATGTTCATTATCGCTAGAACATCATCTTCTGAAAGGTATCCCTGACCTGATTTCTGAATACCTGTTATCAAACCATCCTCACTAACTGCTACAGTAACTTTAACATCAGATAACGCACTCTCCTCAAGATCCGGATCTACGATTAAGTAATTCCCTACCTTACATACAGTAACAGTAATTACTGCTTTATTTAACGGGAGTGGTTCGGTCCTAACATTCTTATCTATTATTACCTCACCACCTTCCCTAACCTCTACCTTAGGTAACTTAGCAGTCATTAACGCAGCTAAAGTCCCTATAGATGACGCATCAATTAGGTTTCCATCATGGTCTAAAACATATATATCTACCCAAATATTCCAGACCTTCCTACCAGGTATTATGACTAATTTAGAGAGGTTTATAGCTTTAGCCTCCCTAATACCTCTATCAATAACCCTAGCTAATTCTATAGCGTTTTCATCAGGTGGTCCCGGCTCGAACACCGGTGATGCCGTCGGTACGAATTCAGCATTAATCATTAAATTACCTTCATTCGGTGTATCCGGAAATGGAGACCCTACCTCAAGCTTTACACCGACTAGTACTTGAGTACCCCCTAGTTTAACAAATGCTGAGCCGTCAGCATTTGGTATATAATCCTTAACTATACTAATAGGTCTAAACTCATCAACCCTCCTCCCACTAATCCTCAAACCCTTACTCAACATTGAAATCATTACTTCAGACTTTAACTTAGGGACCACGTACTCACTTGATGGTGTTACCGACATACAATCACTCCTCAACCTTAATACTTAAGTATTTCTTCTTAAGTACTTCCTTCTGCATATTATATATAATTTCTATACCCTTCTTAGCTAGGTTTAACGCCTGTATAAACTCGTCACGAGTTAAAACACCGTTTAACTGTAACATCGTTATCCAACGTAGTGTAGGGGCCATAGCTACCGGCATATCAGCCTCACCGTACATATCCTCAACTTCATCTATATCTAGGACTAAAACCCCATCAACTTTACCTACAGCTACACTAGCTACTAAATCCCTCATCGGTATCCCAGCATCAGCTAAAGCTAATGAAGCAGCTGTTATACTAGCTGTCCTAGTACCACCGTCAGCGTTAATCACCTCAATAAATATATCTATTGATGTCCTAGGATATAACTCAGACATCACTACAGGTTCTAAGGCCTCCCTAATAACCTTAGATAACTCTATCTCCCTCCTACTCGGTGCTGGATTCTTACGTTCATGTGTTGAGAACGGCGCCATATGATACCTACACCTAATAACTGCTCTATTAGGTAGTA
>JAJHRE010000057.1 GCA_020832985.1 Desulfurococcaceae archaeon
TGTGTTATGACATTCAGTAACTCGATATACGATACCGATTATAAAGAATATAAATACTGTAGACAATGTTATTCAGAATTACTAAGACTAGGTTATAGGATTAATATCGACTACGTTATTACTTGATAACTAATGACCTCATACTTAACCACGACTTCATCACCTAACTCAGTGATAAGTACCTCGATTATGTTTGTGAACACGTTATAATTTATTAAAATATATTTAAGGTCTTCGAAGTAATCATAGAAACAACATGAGGAGAAAATCCTCCCGGTAAACCTTACCGTAAAGTAATTTCCTTTAAACTCTATTAATTCTGCATAAGCTTCAGGTGCTCTATAATTATTATATTGATTAATAGAATCTATAATAATCTTTAAGATCCTCTGACTATGTTCATAGCTCATGATATCTCACCACTTACTAATCTCTCAACGTATCTCAGCATTTCAGGACTACTATTTAAATCTACAGTTATTGGCGATATAGTAACACATCCCTCCCTCTCAAAAGAATACACATCAGTATCTACCTCTGAAACCTCCGGTTCTCCCTGCAACCAATAGCAGATATTACCTCTAACATCTCTATCTATCCTATACCTAGCCCTCCACCTAATCCTAGCAGCTCTAACAACTCTATAGCAATTTCTAAAATGTTCTGTCCTAGGGATGTTAATTGATAATACATCAACACCTTTAGGAAATCCAAACTTCATAGTGTTAATTGTTAACATCCTTACTAACCTCTTGATAAGTTCTCTGAAGTTCTCATTATAGAAATCTGAAAACTCATAAACATCTGCTGATACAGCTATTGCTGGGATACCCATCAAGGCAGCCTCAATAGCTACTCCGACAGTACCGCTGTAGAATATATGTTGGAGTGATAGGTTCTCCCCAACATTAACACCTGATAACACTAGGTCTGGTTTAAAACCTAATACCTCAATAGCTAGGTGTATAGCGTCGATAGGTGTTCCATCAGTGACGAAGACCTCATAACCTAAGTACTTAGTTTTATATAGTCTTAAAGGCTTATCAAAAGTTATTTCACGACCAGTTGCTGATTTAGGGTATTGGGTAGATATCATTAAGGTATCACATAAGTCTTTAACTGATTCGTAAAGTAGGTAGAGTCCAGGGCTTAAGTAGCTATCATCATTAGAGAGTAGTACCTTCAAATTTTAATACCTAGGCATTAATTTAATAGTAGATTTTTAAGTTATCTTACTATCATCGCATTCAGGTATAGGGTTGATAACCTCAGCAGTAACTCTTTCTCCAGCTTCATAACCTTCAACGTTCTCAGGGATTACTAATATTCCATTCCCTCTAATAAGGGTTGATAGTATTCCAGAACCGGTGAGTCTTAACGGTTCGATGTAGTAATCCCCGTTAGAGTTACGGCATATACTAACCCTATAGAAAGACTTAAACCCTACCTCATTAGCTAACTTCCTAGTTAAATATCCTGAAATTGTTGGTTTAGGTACTTCCTCAGTCTTATTTAAGTGACTTACTAACGGTTTTAGAAATACTTCTAAAGCTACTAGACAAGCTACTGGAAGACCTGAAACTATAAGTACTGGCTTACCCTTAACTACGTATGCACCAGTAGTTCTTCCAGGCCTCATAGCAACTCCGTGAAACACTTTAATAGAACCCTCAATACCTTCAACAGCTTCTGGAACTAGGTCTTTACCTCCTACAGAGGTACCTCCAGTAATAATCACGATATCTGAGTTATTTAAAGCGCTGATTACTGTACCCCTTATAACTTCTAAATCATCAGGTACTATACCGAGTACTACAGGTTCTACATTAATCATCTTTAAATAACTCTCTATTAAGAATTTAGTTGAGTTCACCACCTTACCACTACTTAACTCACTACCTAACTCTACTAACTCACTACCGGTATTTATTATAGAGACTCTAACCTTCCTATAAACTCTAACCTTAGATATGTTAGCTGATGCTAAAGCAGCTATATGCCATGGCTTAATCTGAACACCGACATTGAGGATGACGTCCCCTTCCTTAAAATCCTCACCTCTTCTTGAGATGTTTGCGTAGGGAGGTACAGGTCTTAAAATCCTGACTTCACCATCCCCAGACACAGTATCCTCAACAGGTACTACAGCATCTGCTCCCTGAGGTATTCGAGCCCCAGTAAATACTAAATACGCATCATACTCACCTACAGGTCTTAGATTAGATATATCGTCACCAGCCTCAACAGTCCCTAAGACTTTAAAATATATTGGATTAAATGGTGATGCACTAGTAGTGCTTAACGCCTTCACAGCATAACCATCTACAGCACTTCTATCGAATGGTGGGATATCGTAAGGGGCTCTAACCTCCTCAGCACATACGTAGTTAAGGGATTCATTAATAGGTAATTCAATAACATCTAAACTCACATTAACGTAACTTAATAACTTATTAACAGCGTCTTCAACTCTAGTAAACTCCTTAAACCCTACTAACCTCATCCTAATACAGACCACCTTCATGATCACTGATTAAGTGTTTAAATCGTTGTTGCTAACCCCTCCACCTTAAAGGTAGAACTTCTCACTAGTACGGAAGGTTTAAGTTTAATTCCTCTAGACTTTAATGATGGGATTTAGTGAATTCTTCTTATTACCACACTTAAGATACTGTAACCTTCAAGTGTAAACAATATTATACCTAGATTACTTAGATAGTTTATGAGGGTTACCACTACAGTGGTGGGGTTTAGATCTCTATTTAAGGGATTTACGAGGTCTGTATTACCTAATATGCTGTTGTTCCTCGTAATATTATTTCATATCTATAATGTTTATAGTTATGCTTACTACATTGATGATTACATATCTGATGAGTGTTGGTATGTAAGTAGTGCTAGGAACTTACTCGTTAAGGTATTTAATGTCCAACCAACCTATATAGGTAGTGATGGTTTTTTAGGAGTTAATGTAGAGGTCTCTGATAATAGAGTAATACATGACGTGATTAACACTGTATTAAATTCTGGTGGGAGGGTTGTAAAAAGTGATTACAGTAATATACGGTTAGTATATGTTGAAGTTCCGAACGTAGATGTATTAAGTGATTTAAGAAGTATTCCTGGTGTTAAGGATGTAGTACCAGGTTTTAGATATCCGGATTCTAGAGAGATCACTAACTACTTAAATACTGAACACCCTCCTCTAGCTAAGTACTTGATAGCATTATCAATACTTACATGTGGTGATAAGCCAATATGTTGGAGGATACCCTCGATAATAGCTTCTACATCTATACTGATACTGATATACTTGATAATTAGGTTTTTAGTAGGAGGTGCTACAGGTAGTTACCTAGGTGTAGTAGCTGCATTGATAACAGCTTCTGATACGTTGTTCAGGTCTTTAAGTGTAGTCGCTATGTTAGATATATTTACATCATTATTCACGGTACTAACTCTATACCTACTACTTAAAGACAAGATTTACAGTTCATTAACAACTTTAGGACTAGCATTTATATCTAAGTATAGTGGTTGGTTTACAACACCTGCAATTGCTTACGTAATGATTAAGAGACGTATAGCCCCTGTAAATACTATGTTATTAGTGACTGCAATACCGTTAATAATGTTAGTAATCTCATCACTACCTCTAATTAAATCATTAGGTATTCAACGTTGGTGGTTCGAAGCTGTTGAAAATGCTGTAAGATGGCATCTAAGTATAAAAACTATTTCAGGGCCACCAGCATCAGCACCGTGGGAGTGGTTACTTGGTTGGAACTCATTCGTCCTCCACTACACTTACGTGAGTGGTGAGTGGGTAGCGGACTTAATAGCTAGAGGTAATAACATACTATACTTAACAACCGTAGCAACAACTATTTTAATACTCCCTGTAATTAGTAAATTACCTGATAGAGGGTTAGTAACTATATATACTTGGTGTACGTTCTTAATGTACGTAGTTATATGGTTATTAGGTAGTAAGACACAATATAGTTTTTATATGGTTCAGATAACACCATTGATGTATACGTCATTAATAATTCATGTATTCTGGTTAACATCTACTGATAACTTTAGAATATTGATTAGGAAATGGTTAGCTATTATCAAATATCTGATTAAATGGTTTAAGGGGGAGGTTGCAATTAAGATTTATGTGAAGTTTGAAAATGTAGAATTATAAAAAATTATAATTTTATTAAGATATTAATAACGTTTATTAACTTCGGCCCACAGTAGTAGGGGGTTTAGTAAGGTGGCTAAGAAATACGTGTATAGTTTTGAGGAGGGTGATTGGCGAGATAAGAAGTTACTGGGTGGTAAGGGAGCTAGTCTTGCTCAGATGGTTCAGTTAGGTCTCCCAGTACCTCCGGGATTTACTATAACTACTGAAGCGTGTAGGGATTTCTACGCCCCTCAGGAGGAGGTTATAGAGAGATTAGTTAGGGAGTTGGAGAAAGGTCCTCCACCAGAGGTTAGAGATAAGTTAATAAGTGAGGTCTGGAGTATTATCGATAAGTTACCACTGCCTACAGGCCTTCTAGAACAGGTTAGAGATTACATCAGGTTCCTTGAGGAGAAGACTGGTAAGAAGTTTGGAGATCCTTCAAACCCATTACTAGTTTCTGTGAGGTCTGGAGCTGCGGTTTCAATGCCTGGTATGATGGATACCGTACTTAACTTAGGGTTAAATGATGAGGTTGTTGTAGGGCTTGCCAAGCTAACTAATAATGAGTGGTTTGCTTATGACGCATATAGAAGGTTTTTACAGATGTTTGGGAGGATTGTGCTAGGTATTAAAGAGGAGTTATTTGATGAAGCTTTTAATGAAGTTAAGAAGAAGTATAATGCTAAGTATGACGTTGAAGTACCTGTTGAGGGACTTAAAGAAGTTGTTATGAGGTTTAAGGAGATCATCAGGAAAGAGTGGGGTGAGTTTCCTCAAGATCCTTGGAGACAGCTTGAATTAGCTATCAGGGCTGTGTTTAGGTCTTGGATGAATCCTAGAGCTATATTCTATAGGATAGTGAATAAGATTAGTAAGGAGGAGGCTGACTGTACAGCTGTTAACGTAGTTACTATGGTATTCGGTAATATGGGTTGGGATTCAGGGACTGGTGTATTATTTACTAGGGATGTAGCAACTGGTGAGGATAGACCATACGGTGAGTTCCTACCTAATGCTCAGGGTGAGGATGTAGTTGCAGGTATTAGGACACCTCTACCTCTAGAGAAGCTTAAGGAGCTCATGCCTCAAGTATATGAGGAGTTAATAAAAGCTGGTAAGGTCTTAGAGAAGTTGAATAAGGATGTTCAGGATATAGAATTCACAGTTGAGAGGGGTAAGTTATACTTCCTACAGAATAGAGATGCTAAGATGACACCCCTAGCTAGGGTTAGGACAGCAGTTGGGTTGGTTAGGGACGGTATACTCACTAAGGAGGAGGCGTTACTGAAGGTTAAACCTGAACATATACTATCACTCCTATACCCGAGAATAGATCCTAAATTCAAGGGTAAGCCAGTAGCTAAAGGTTTAGCAGCATCTCCAGGTGCTGTTAGTGGTCAAGTAGTCTTCCACCCAGATACTGCTGTTGAGTGGGCTAGGAATGGTAAGAAGGTAATACTAGTTAGGGTTGAGACTAAACCTGACGATGTCCACGGATTTTACGCAGCAGTCGGGATCTTAACTAGTAGGGGTGGTATGACCAGTCATGCAGCAGTAGTTGCTAGGGCTATCGGTAAACCAGCAGTAGTTGGAGCTGAGTCTATAGTTATCGACTACGACCGTAAGGAGTTTAGAGTAGGTGATAACGTTGTAAGGGAAGGTGATTGGATCACTATAGATGGTAGTTCTGGTGAGGTCTACTTAGGTAAGGTACCTACCATCGAACCAGAGTTGGTTGAAGAGGTTGATATACTGCTTAAATGGGCTGATGAGGTTAGGAAGTTAGGAGTTAGAGCTAATGCTGATGTCCCAGATGATGCTAGAATTGCTAGGAAGTTCGGTGCTGAAGGTATTGGATTACTACGTATTGAGAGGATGTTTAGGAAGCCTGAGAGGTTAGAACTTCTGAGGAAGATCATACTTGCTGAGGATGTTGAGACTAGGATTAAGTATTTAGAACCGTTGTCTGAGATGCTTAAGAAGGACTTCAAGGAAATTCTAGAGATCATGGATGGTTTACCAGTGATCATAAGACTTATAGATCCGCCACTACATGAATTCCTACCAGCACCTGAAGAAGTCTTAAGAGAGGTTTATGAGGCTAAGACTAAGGGTGCTAGTGAGGAGACTATTAAACAACTCGAATCACTATATAATAGGATAGTTAAGCTTAAAGA
>JAJHRE010000012.1:0-25000 GCA_020832985.1 Desulfurococcaceae archaeon
ATATCAACTACTTTCTTACTACCTCTAATCATACGTTAATTAACAACTCCGTATTAGTCAGTGAGGGTCCCATAAATCATCACTTCATTCACTGACGGTTACATCATCTAATTAAGTAGGAGATTTATAGGATTAATAAAGATTTATTAACTTAAGACTCCAGTCTTGAGTAGATGATGAAGCCGCTCCAAAATGACTTAATGAATAACCCACGACGATCTGAATATTGTAATGAACTACTCAACAACTTCTGCAGCACTACCTGTGTGTGCGACCTTAACTAACGCGTCTACACCGCACCTACTGTAGGATTCCTTAATAGACTTAGCTACCTTCTTAGCTACTTCCTCATCCTCACATAGAGCTATTAGTGATGGTCCTGCACCACTTATCGCTACGCCATAAGCACCACTAGCTAGGGCTTCCTTCTTAACGACTTCGTAACATGGTATGTGAGGGGCTCTAGCAGGTTCTACTATGTAGTCCTCCATACCATACCCAGCTAACCTATAATTACCTGTTAGGAAACCAGCTATTAGGGCAGCTAACTTAGCAGAATTCTTAACAACATCTCTCAACTCTACATACTTAGGTAAGACACTCCTCATAATAGCTGTCTTATTAGGTGGCATCATAACTAACGGGGTTGCTATAACGAAGCATGCGTATATGTTAAACCTGACCGTCCTAATAGGTTTTAAAGAGAGTAGTAGGACTAAACCACCTAGTAAACTAGCAGATACGTTGTCGTAATGTGCATCACCAGCAACTACTGCCTCAGCCTTCCCTCCAATCTCTATAACCTCCTCATTACTTAACTCTATATCTAATGCTGAAGTTAGGGCTTTAAGAGTAGCTATTGCTGAAGCCCCACTACCTCCTAAACCAGCTGATGGTGGTATCCCCTTCCAAAGCCTTATACGGACATCAACATCTCTCCTCCCTACATAATTTAGTAACTCCTTAGCTGCAGCTACACAAGTATTTAAACTCCTATCAACTAACTCTGCGAATGTACCTTCAACCCTCTCCAACACCACAGAACCACTACCGTTCTTTACTAGACTAACCTCTACTTCATCATAATAAGCATCAAGTGCTACTGCAACTATGTCGAAGCCCGAACCTAGATTAGCTGAACTACAGTAAGCTCTAGCCCTTACAGTACTCATCTAACCCACCTTAAGTACTTAACCACTACTTCTAAATTAAAATATTCATAATACTTCCTAAACTTATAACTGACTGATGAACTACCACATGTAGTGTATGGAGTTATGAGTTCTTTATTAACGTATGGTGTAAGGTATATGTTATTACCTACGATTCCTATAATGCTATAATCATTACCTCTCACAACGCTACACCCCCTCTAATCAGTTTTCATGGCTTAATATGTTTTGTAATACTCTCACTACATAAATTATTACTAGAGGTAATACTCAAGACCGATTACCTAATTATAAAGAGTTCTTAAGTATGATGTAATAGCTGTAGTTGAATGTCGTTTCAGCTACTATTACTAATGTTTTATGAACTGCTCCTTATCTTTAATATATTTGAGGGCCTTCCTTAAGGAACCTGTAGTTCTTAAGGGTATTATAAGTACTTTAGTATCTCCAACGTTCTTAATAACTCCTAGCGATGCTAATACTTTATATTTGTATATATGTGTGAATTTTATCACACCTATGCTTAAGTTTTCGTCGTAGTATGTCAACGATATAGACGCCCTCGCTAGCTGTATATCACCGAAGATCTTCCTGAAGGTATTCCTTATCTCATGCTCTAAATCCCCCTTACCTACACGTTTATTACTTAAGACCTCAAAGACCATATACCTCTTCCTAAGCCTTCTCTTACTCTTTAACGTATTTAATACCTTAATAATCAACTTACTACTAACAGCATTAGTTAACATCTTAAGCCTTCTATCCATTCTATACGTATAAACTGCTAGTGTTAACGCTACTACTAACGAGATTAATGAAATTACTAGTTCAAACTCCACTTCCTACCATCCTTAAGATCTTCATAGGTACTCCTGTTAAAGCTTTAGTAGCTATTAACTCACTCAATCCTAACTCCTTAAGTAATGCTATTAGTTGTAGAGGGTGAATTAACTCGTACTCATCCCCAGCATAACTACTAACTACTAACTCAATATCTCCTCTCTCAATATACGGTAGTAATTTAAAGAAATTCTTTAAGTACGTGTAATTGATTGAGTTGCTACTTATGAGGTCCTTAACTGAGAGTTCTATAGGTATTTTACAACTCTTTAACGCGTTTATATGTTTCTTCTTAATTCCGGTTAAAGCATCTCTAGCTATACGTATTAAATGACACCTACCTCTTAAGCTCGTTAAAGCTTTTATCATTGTGGGTTGGTCAATTTCATAAACTATTAAATGATTTCTCAATCCTTCATAATTAGTGGTAGGCTTCCCTACATACTTGTAAGTAACTCTGGGTAAGACCTTCAAACCATTAAACTCATTACTAACTACATCTACACCCTCTACAGCTACTGCTACATACCCTAACTTAGAGGCTATCCTTAATACTCTATTCAGATCTACATTCCTGTAAGGCCTTACGTTTAAATCTACATAAGTACTCAGCAAGTCCTAATCAACTCTGTTAAAAACTTCTTAAGGTCTTCAACAGCCCTACATCCCTCAACAGTTACTAAGACCTTAATAACGTCATTACCGTCACGGATGGTTATCCTCCCCATATACGCCTCCTGCTTCCCTAACCTTATATATAGGTGTGAACTACTATCCCCAACCCTACTATCTAAGGACATTAATAATATGTTTTTATCACTCTCACTTAAGGAACATATGAGGTACTTTAATGCTTCATATGCTGAATCACTATGTAACTCAACCCCATAAATCCTTATCTCATTACCGTGGTGACCCATTACTACCTCCTCATTAACGTTTAATGAATCCCTCATACTTGAGGGAACTATGTTAAGTAATGATGACCTAACCTTACTCTGGTTTTCAGTAGCGTGTGCGAAGACACTAGCTTTAAAATGCCTGACTCTGAATGTCTTATCCATAAAAACTACACTTACTTCTCTATACCTAAGTCCTCATAGACTTTCTTAGGAGCTATTAACCTAGCCCCTCTTGAGGCCTCATGCCTCTTCTTAAGAATCCTCTCCTTCTGCTTCTTCCTCCACTTCCACTTATGAGTACCTCTTAAACCTCTATTACCTAGTAAACCACGTATCTTCCTACCAGCAGCTGTCTTACCCCTATACACCCTACCCCTATGTTGAGGTTCTACTATCCATGATATATCCTTATCAGCTCTTATAGCTGGGTGGTGAGGGTCTACTAATATAACCTCGAAATACTTATATAGACCGTCCTCACCCACGTAGTAACTACCTAAGACTTCTAAGTTAGGGTACTTATCATTAGCTCTCTCCTCAGCTATCAATCTATCAGATTTTGCTGGAGCGTACCCGTAAACACCCATCCTCTTAGGTCTACGACCGCTATCAGGTCTAGGCCTGTTTAAACCTCCCTTCCTAACCCTAACCCTAACAACTATGAAACCTTGCTTAGCCTCATAACCTATAGCTCTCGCCCTATCAAGCCTAGTCGGCTTATCAATCCTAACTACTGATGGCCCCTTACGCCACTCAATCAACCTAGTCCTAATAACCTCTTCTAAGACCTCCTCCCTATTCTTCCAGGTCTCAGCAATGTAGTGGTACATTGACTTAACCATATACTACACCGTAATACAGCATTACTATTTAGTCTACAGAATTAAAAACTTAACTAGGTTAAATACTTTAAATTAACTGGTTTATTTATTTACGACTTAAGTATATCAGTATTAGGTGGGTGTGATACCTCCAAAAACACCTTTAGTCGGTATTATAGGGAAGACTAATGTAGGGAAGTCAACGTTCTTCTCAGCAGCTACTTTAATTAATGTTAAGATAGAGAATAGACCTTTCGTAACTATAGAGCCGAATGTAGGTATAGGTTATGTAAGAACGTTATGTGCTCACTCAATACTTAAGCTTAGTAGGTGTGATCCTCAGAACTCAGTATGTTTGAAGGGTTATAGATTCATACCTGTAAAGTTAATAGATGTTGCAGGCCTTATCAAGGATGCGCATAAGGGTAGGGGCTTAGGTAATAAGTTCTTAGATGATTTAAGGCAGGCAGACGTACTACTACATGTAGTTGATGCTTCAGGTAGTACTGATGAGGAGGGTAATTACGTCGGTGTGGGGAGGCATGACCCATTAGTAGATATAGAAGCTATAGAGTATGAAATAGATGAGTGGTTCTACAGTATAGTATCTAAGGATTGGGTAAGGTTGAGTAGGACTTTAGATACTCTCTCATATGATAAAGCCGTAGAGTACCTCACTCAGAAACTCTCCGGGATATCAGTAAGGAAGGAACATGTAGTAAAAGCTATTAAGGAGGTGAGACTTGATAACGTTAAATTCACTTCATGGCGTGAGGAGGAGTTGAGGATGTTTGCTAAGTCTTTAAGGAGTATTTCAAAACCTATAGTTATAGTTGCTAATAAGATGGACCTACCTGGGGCAGAGGATAATCTAGTACGTATCAGGAATAAACTACCTGATAGGATCGTAGTTCCAGTTAGTGCTGAGTATGAGTTAGCTTTGAGGAGGGCTAGTAAGTCAGGACTTATAGATTACTTACCAGGTGATAGTAGGTTTACCGTAGTTAGAGGTGATGTGTTAACACCTAAGCAGAAGGAGGTACTTCAAATGATTGAAGACTTCATGAGGAAGTACGGAGGTACTGGTGTTCAGACAGCCTTAAACACAGCTATATTTAACGTCCTCAACATGATAACTGTATACCCTGTTGAAGACGTTAATAAATTAACTGATAGTAAAGGGAATATCCTACCTGATGCTTACTTAGTCCCTAGAGGTACTACAGCTTCAGAGTTAGCGTATATGGTACATACAGACTTAGGCAAGGGGTTCCTATACGCTGTATTAGCTAAGGATAAGAGGAGGGTTGGGAGTGATTATGTACTTAATGACGGTGATGTAGTTAAGATAGTGTCTACGTTAGCTCACGGATAACTCAGTACATACTGACTAAGACTCCGTTATACTTAAGTATACTTCTTGGGGGGACGTCATCAGTGACTACGACACCTGGGTAAATCCATGAGTAAGCTCCGATTTTAACCCCTGGAAATACTGATACGTTAACCCCGGTCCTTACATACCCACCTATGAATGCACCTAACTTCCTCCTACCACTGTCTTCTAAAACCCCCTTAACCCTTACCTTAACGGTCTTCTCATCAAATCTTAGATTTGCTAGTATTGTCCCAGCACCTAAGTTACTACCTTCACAGACTACCGAATCCCCTACATACGATTGATGTGATATATGTACGTTCTCCATAATAATACTCTCCTTAACCTCAACGTTAAATCCTACCCTAGAATTATCTAGGACTACAGTATAGGGTCTTATATATGCGTTAGGACCTACTGTAACTCCATGACCGATGTATGCAGGTCCTACGATATAAGTACCTGAGAGGATCTCAGCCCCTTCCTCAATAATTACAGGTCCTTTAATAGTTACACCACCCTCTACAGAACCTTTAATTAACTGAGTATTAACACTCTCTAACTCCAGCTTATTGACTTCTATTAAGGACCAAGGCCTCCCAACATCTAACCATCCATTAATTACTAAGTACTTAAACTCTATACCGTTATCTATCATTGACTGGATAGTAGATGTTAATTCATACTCACCTCTTACTGAAACCTCAGTCTTCTCTAGGAATCTCAGTATGTCTTTAGTGAACCTGTAAATACCTGCGTTAACGTAATTGCTTAAGTATTCCTTAGGTTTCTCAACGATCTTAATAACCCTACCCTCACTAACAACTACGACACCATACCTACTAGGGTCTTTAACCTCTGAAACACTTACTACGTTACCCTCACAACTCGTTAAGTCCTTCAATATCTTAGATGATTTAAAGTATATATCCCCGTATATTGTGATGAATTCATCACTCTTAACATATGGAACAGCATTTAATAGGGCGTGTGCTGTACCTAATGGAGGGTCTTGACTTACGAATTCACATTCAATACCTAAATTACTACATAATCCCTCTACGAAAGACTTTACCTTATCACCCATATAACCTACTACTACTACGATTCTACGTATCCCAACATCATATAACTTCATTACGTGGTCTTCAATTAATTTCCTGTTGAGTACCGGGATTAAGGTCTTAGGTCTTGTATTAGTTATTGGTTCTAGGCCTAAACCCTTACCACCAGATAGTATTACGGCATCCGTAAAAACACACCTAATTAGGATTTAACATATAAATTAATTAAGTTTAAACAGTGTTTAGTGTTTACGACTCCGGTCTCTGAGGTACTATCACTGCTTTCTTAACTCCTTCAGGGGTCTGAATAGTAAGTAATTTAGACTTGTATATTTCTACCTTACGGAGTGGGTATATCTTCTTAGCTCTCTGGAATACTTCATTAGCTAAATTACCGAATACCATAGCCTGGATTAACTCATCTAATGACTTATTACTAGCTTCATTAACTATCACCTCACTTATTATCTTCCTAATAGCTCTCTTCTGAGAGGTCTTACACCTAAACGCTGTTAAAGCTACTCCAGTAATCCTTAAACCATACCCATCCTTAGTAGTTACGTTAACTATGGCTGCAACCTTACTACTCTTCCTCCTAATTATACTCTTCATGTAATCCCTAGCTAACTCATGACCCTTAAACCTAGTGTAGACTACATCATCCTTTACTTCATAAGCTTGGAACTTCAGATGTATATGTACTTGTGAGAAATCCCCTGTTAAATCAAATAACGTCACCTCGAATGTCCTACCAAGTAATTTCCATGGTTTATCAGCTGGTGTTGTAGCTATCACTACATTCCCAAATACTGGCGGTGCTAGCACTGTATACCACTGCTTCATCTTCCACTTATCCTTAACTACAGCCCTTGAAGACACTTACTTAGACACCTTCAATAACATAGTAGTAAGAGTTTATAAGAGTTGTTAATGTAGATTCGAGTACGGTATTGATACAGTGATTATGGGGATGAGTTAGTACATACTAAATACTTAAGACTTCATGGACTGCCTTCACTTATGGTTAGATTAGAACATATATGCTTCTGTTTAAAATATTATCGTGACGATGTACTCTTGACGTCAGTGAACATGTTTAAGGGTGTGGGGGACATAATACTTAAGTTAGTTAGTGATGTGAAGAAAGGTGGTAAGGTAAGGGTAGTGACTTCATATGATGTTGATTCTGTAGTGGCTGCAGGTATCATTCTAAAGTACTTACAGCAGAATGATGTTAGGTTTGAGTATTTAACGGTACTCGACGTAGACGGTACCTCTGTCTTAGATGATGTACCTACGGTAACTATAGATGTAGGTGTGAAGGATTTGAAGAGGTCTTTAAGCTTTATTAGGGGTGACCGTATGGATGTACGTAGGTTAGGGACTGGTTATGAGGTCTTAACACCGTACTACTCCTACACCGTCTTCAAAGCTCTTGAGGATGTTATGATAGTGACAAATGATGTTAGATACTACGTCCTCGCATCAATGTTGAGTAGGTTTACACCGAGGGTGAGGTATCAACAAGTTGATGAGTTACTTAAGAATTACTTAAGGGAGTTAAGTGATTTAAATCTTATTAGGGTTGTTAGAGGGCCTAAACTCTTTAATTACTCTGTATCTGATTTAAGTATAGTCTTAAGTAGGAGTTTGGATTTATTCGTACCGATGTATTCAGGGGTTAAAGATTTAAAGGGTTTAAGTGATGAGGACTTAATCAAGTATGTAATGGATGGTATATCAGGTTTCACTCAGATGAAGTTCTCACCTAATGAATTAATAGGTGATAACTACATAATTACTCAGGAGTGGGTATTTAAAGACGTGTATGAGTTCCTGTATGCGTTGTTATCAGTATCAGATATATATGGTGTTGAGTATATAATTACGTCAATACTCCTTACAAACTATATACCTTTAATAAGGTTTAAGTATGAGAAGTTACTTAAGGACTTAATAGGTAAGGTATATTCTGTGAGGAGTGGGGGGTTAACTCAGGTTAGGAGGAATGTATATAAGGTTAAGTTAGATAGCTTAACACCTTTAACACCTATCTCAAAAATACTTAAGTCGTATTTCATACCTCCGAACTCTACTGTAGTGTATGAGGTTGGCAGTGAAAACTACTTACCACTATCTGAAGCACCTCTAGAAACTGTAGATTCGTTGGTTAAGAGACCTTATGAGAGGGTTGGTACTCTACTAAAGTTTAAGGAGTTTAAGTAGTTATCTTGGGGGTTTGCTTGAGGTTTTCAGTAATTATTAATTTAGGTTTAGATGATGTTGATACTGCTAAGGCTGTTTCTAATGCGTTAAGACCTGATGATGTGGATGTTCCTGAAGGTTTCTCATTAAGGAGTTATGTAATTAATGATTCGTTGATTTATGTAGTAGATGCTAATATAGATGATTCTAAGAAGATATTAACGTTGAATAACGTAGTAGATGATATTTTAAGGCATACTATACTGGCGTTATCATCAATTAAAATCTCGAGGTAGTTAATCCTACGTTGATGATGTAACCATAATTGAGGAATAGTTAAACATTTAGATGTTGACCTAATAACTTTTACATCATATCACTTAAGCTTAAAAACGTTAATGGGTATATCAAGAGGGTGTGATATGCCGTTAAGTAAGAATGATATGGTTTTAGTAGATTATGTTGTGAGGGTTAAAGAGAGTGGTGAGGTTGTTGAGACTACCTCAGCTGAGAAGGCTAAGGAGTATAAAGTCTACGATCCGAATAAGACTTACGAACCGTTATTAGTGATTATTGGTGAGGGTAGGGTTATTAAGGGGTTTGAGGAAGCTTTAGAGAAAGCTGATGTAGGTGTTGATGTTGAGGCTGAGATACCGCCTGAGAAGGCTTATGGTGTTAGAGATCCCGATAAGGTTAAGACCCTCTCTTTAAGGGATTTCCTAAGGTCTGGTGTTAGACCTGAAGTTGGTAAGGTTGTTGAGATTAATGGGCAGTTAGGGGTTATAAGGAGTGTTAGTGGTGGTAGGGTTGTAGTGGATTTCAACCACCCACTCGCTGGTAAGACTCTAGTATATTCCTTCAAGATAGTTAAGAAGTTAGAGAGTATTGATGAGAAGGTTAAGTATTTAATTGCTAGGCATGTTAAGGGAGTTAATATAGATGAGATTAAGTTAAGTATTGATGAACCTTCTAAGAAGTTAACTGTAGAACTGCCTAGGAGTACGTACTTAAGTGAGAATATTCAGATAGCTAAGAAGTTAATATCTGATGATATATTCAAGTATTTAGATTTTAGTGAGGTAGTCTTTATTGAGAGATTTACTAAGGGAGGGTAGTAGGTGGGTAATAACAGCATCAAACAACCTGAACTGAATGTTGGTGTTGTTGGCCACGTAGATCATGGTAAGACCACGCTAACTCAAGCATTAACTGGTGTTTGGACTGCTAGGCATTCAGAAGAGCTTAAGAGGGCTATGACTATAAAGTTAGGGTATGCTATAGGGAACTTATACGTATGTCCACAACTACCGGAGCCTGATAGATATTTAACAGAGCCCTTACATGATGACTGCGTACTTAAGCGGAGGATATCATATGTTGATGCTCCAGGTCATGAGGTATTAATGGCTACTATGTTAGCTGGTGCTTCTTTGATGGATGGGGCATTACTAGTCATAGCTGCTAACGAACCCTGTCCACAACCTCAAACTAGAGAGCATTTCGCTGCCTTAGGTATTATAGGTGTTAAGAACGTAGTTGTTGTTCAGAATAAGGTTGATGTGGTTAGTAAGGAGAAAGCTTTAGAGAATTACAGACAGATTAGGGAGTTCTTAAGAGGTACTTGGGCAGAGTTAGCCCCTGTAATACCTGTAAGTGCGTTGAATAAAGTTAATATCGATGCTCTACTCATGGCTATAGATAAGTATATCCCGGTACCTGAGCGTGACCTCACATCACCTCCTCTAATGTTTATAGCTAGGTCTTTCGAAGTTAATAGACCCGGTACACCGCCTGAGGATTTAGTTGGTGGTGTTGTTGGTGGTTCACTCATTAGGGGTGTGTTAAGAGTTGGTGATGAAATTGAGATAAAGCCTGGGGTTAGGGTTGAGAAGGGAGGTAAGGTATATTATGAAGCTCTAACATCTAAGGTCGTCAGTATTAAATTTGGTGAGGATGAGTTTAATGAGGCTAGACCCGGTGGTTTAGTAGCTATAGGTACTGAGTTAGACCCATCCCTAACTAAGGCTGATAAGTTAGTAGGTAATGTGTTAGGTAAGGCCGGTACCTTACCAGACCCTATAACTGATGTACGTATAGAGTATAACCTCCTTGAGAGGGTATTAGGGACTAAAGAGCTTGTTAAGGTTGAGAGGTTAAAACCTAATGAGGTGATAATGGTGACTGCCGGTACTGCAGTAACTCTAGCAGATATCACTAAATTATCTCAGGATGTTATGGAGGTTAGGTGTAGGAGACCTATAGTGGTTTGGGACGGTATGAGGGTTGCTATTAGTAGGCAAGTACTAGGTAGGTGGAGGTTAGTTGGTTGGGGATTCATCAAGTTTTAGGCAGTGGTAGTGAGTTAAGGAAGTGTAAGGTCTTACTCGATAGTAGTGTGTTGCTTCAGGTATATGACGGTGTAGACGTGATTAATTTAATTAATGAGGAGTTAGGTAGTTGTGAGTACTATGTCTTAGATTGTATACTCACCGAGTTGTCTAGTATTGTTAGTAGGAGTTACGGTTTTAGAGGACGTGCTGCTGCTCTAGCATTAGAATATATTCGAAAATATGGTGTAGGAGTTATTAGTAGTTCCAGTACCCCTAAATGTTCAGGGGATGAGTCAATAGTTGCTTTCCTCATGTCTAGTGAGGACTTAAGGAGGGAGTTCATAGTCGCTACAAATGATGACGAACTTAAGAGGGAGTTACTGAAGTTAGGTGTTAAGGTAATTACTTGGTGGGCTAGTAAGTTTAAGTATGTGTTGCTATACCCTTAACCTCCCACACTAGACACTACTTCCGAAGTATTATTCTTAAACTATAAAATATTAAAGATTTAATTAAGATATTAATATGTATTTAGAGTTTAGGCTTATAGTGTGGTGGTTAGGGAATGTTTAGATTATGTAGGATAAGGGATGTGGTTAGAATCCCTCCAGATAGGTTTGGAGAACCTCTAGAGATGGTAGCGAGGGATGAGCTGAGGAAGAGGTATGAGGAGAGGGTTGATTCTGTACTAGGTTTAGTGATAGCTATATTAGACGTTAATGTGAATCCTGAGGGTGTTATACTACAAGGTGATGGAGCTACATATCATGACGTCATAGCTGATGTACTGACGTACTACCCCATCCTTAATGAAGTTACTTTAGGTGAGGTAGTAGATGTTAAGAAGACTGGTATGTTCGTTAATATAGGGCCTATAGATGCGTTCGTCCATATCTCACAAGTTCTTGATGATAAGGTAGTCTATGATGAGTTACAGGACTTACTAGTTGGTGAGGAGACTAAGAAGGTCTTTAGGAGAGGTGATGTAGTCCGTGGTAGGGTGGTAAGTGTTAGTATTAACGCACCGACATCGATTAAAGTAGCTATGACTTTAAGACAGCCTTACCTAGGTAAGGTTGAGGATTGATAGTATGTCTTCTGAGAGGGTTAGGAAGCCCTTTAAAGCATGTACTAAGTGTAAACTCTTAGTACATCATGAGGTTGATAAATGCCCTAACTGCGGCTCAGATACGTTCACTGATGAATGGAGTGGTGTTGCGATAATAGTAGATCCTGAGAAGTCTGAAGTAGCTAGGATGTTAGGTATTTCAAGGCCTGGTAGGTATGCCATACGTATTAAATAGTTTTAAAAGTTAGTTAATCATAATATTATGAGTTTAACTTAGGTGTGGGTGTATGAGTGAGGAGAGGAAGGTGGTTAAGTTGGATGAGCAGAGGTATGTAGAGGTCGTTAGTGAGAGGTATAACCCTCTAGTTAAGAGGTTGGAGTTAACCTGCGTTATAAGTCACTTCGGTAGCGGTACTCCTTCTAGGAAGGAGTTACGTGAGGTGTTGTCTAAGGTTTACGGTAAACCTCCAGAGAACATATATGTTAGGAGTATAGTTAGTGAGTATGGTGTCGGTAAGTCATTAGCTAAGGTGAACATCTACGATAGTAGGGAGAGGGCTACAGCTTTCGAACCTGAATACATCATTAAGAGACATGCTAGTTGAGGTGTCCTACGTTGGCTGAGAGGTATAAACTCTACGAATTCGACTATACTACCGGGAAGATAGTACTTAAGAATAAGAAATGCCCTAGATGTGGTTCGGTAATGGCGTTACATAAAACCCCTGTAGCTAGGTGGCATTGCGGTAAATGTAACTACGTTGAGTTCTTAACTCAGAAGCGGTAGTTTTGGAAGGTTTAGATGATAGTACTTGGTATAGAGTCGACAGCTCATACCTTCGGTGTAGGTGTTGTTGAGGATAGACCCCCCTACATACTAGCTGATAAGAGGGTTAACTACGTACCATCACGTGGCGGTATCCACCCAAGAGAAGCTGCGTTATACTTCATGGATAATGCTGTTAAGGTGTTGAGGGAGGCTTTATCAGAGGCTAAGTTAAGTGTTAAGGATGTTGACGGTATAGCAGTTGCTTTAGGCCCTGGCTTAGGTCCTTGTTTAAGGGTTGGTGCTACTATTGCTAGGGCTTTAGCTACGTACTTTAGGAAACCTTTAGTCCCAGTCAATCATGCAGTAGCTCATATAGAGATTGGGAAGTTACTGACTGGTTTTAAGGATCCCTTAATAGTTTACCTCTCCGGTGGGAATACCATGATCTTAGCGTTTTCCGACGGTAGGTATAGAGTTTTTGGCGAGACGTTAGATATAGCGTTAGGTAATTTCATGGATACATTCGTTAGGGAGGTAGGTATAGCACCTCCGTACGTAGTTAACGGCGTTCATAAGTTGGATATGTGTGCTGATGAGGGTAAGAACTTCATTAACCTCCCATACGTAGTTAAGGGTCAGGACGTATCTTTCTCAGGTTTACTTACAGCAGCGTTAAAACTCTTTAGAAGTGGCGTGTATGACTTAAGAGATATATGTTATTCTGTTAGGGAGGTAGCTTACACCTCTATAGTTGAGGTTTCTGAACGTGGTCTAGCACACACTAAGAAGAAGGAATTATTGATTGTCGGTGGTGTTGCGGCTAGTAAGGTCTTAAGGACTAAGTTCGAAGTCCTCAGTATGTTGAGGGGTGTTAGGTTAGGTGTTGTAGAGCCTAAGTACGCCGTAGATAACGGTGTTATGATTGCGTGGACAGGTCTTCTAGCACTTAAGCATGGTGTGAGTGTAGAACCTGAACGTGCTTATGTTAGGCAGAGGTGGAGACCTGACAGTGTTGATATCCCATGGATGAGTTAGTGTTGATAGCTTCTGGGGCTGAGGCTAACTTATACAGAGGTCGTTTTCTAGGGTATGATGTGGTAGTTAAGCATAGGGTTTCGAAGCCTTATAGGGATGTTAAGCTCGACCTAATGATACGTAGGGATAGGACGTTGACTGAGGCTAAGATAATGTTATTAGCTATGAGTTTAGGTGTTAGGGTTCCTACGGTACTCTACGTCGATTTAGAGAACTCAATCATAGTTATGGAGTATGTTGAGGGTGTGTTATTAAGGGATTATATAGGTTTAGTTGATGAGGGTGTTAGGAGGGCTTACCTTGAGTTATTAGGTGTTTATGTTGGTAAGCTTCATAAGAATGATATAACACATGGTGATTTAACGACTTCTAACGTTATAGTGTCTTCTAACGGGTCTCTCTACATCATAGATTTCGGCTTGTCTAAGATCTCAAATGATGTTGAGGATAAAGCAGTTGATATACACCTACTTATGAGGTCTTTCGAAAGTATTCACTATAACATGTCTAAGGAACTACTAACTTACTTTCTTAGGGGGTATCGCTCAGTGCTTAGCCCTAATGAAGTTAACGATATCTTAAATACTGTTAAGGAGATAAGGCTTAGAGGTAGGTATGTTGAGGAGAGGAGGGTTAGGAAGTCTTGAGGAAGACCTTATATATAGTTACGTCGAATCGCGGTAAACTCACTGAGTTAAGTAGTCTAGCTCTTGAGTACGGTATAGAGTTGGTACCTACTGACGTGCCTAAGTTAGAAGTTCAGAGTGATGAGTTAGAGGTTATAGCTTCTTACGCAGCATTAACAGCTTTGTTAATGGTTCGTAAGCCATTGATTGTTGAGGATTCAGGCCTCTTTATCGAGGTATTAAATGGGTTTCCAGGCAGTATGAGTTCTTACTTCTATAAGAAGTTAGGGGTTAAAGGTATTCTTAAGTTGATGGAGGGGTTGGATAGGAGGGATGCGTACTTCAAATCTGTAATAGCTTACGCATCACTTGATACTGGTGTTAAGGTCTTCACAGGTGTTGTATATGGGTCTATAGCTTATGAGGTCAGAGGTACTGGTGGTTTTGGCTTCGACCCTATATTCATACCTAAAGGTTATGAGAAGACCTTCGCTGAGATGAGTGTTGATGAGAAGAACAGAGTATCACATAGGGGTTTAGCTTTTAAGAAATTCATTGAATGGTTTAACAATAATTTTTAAATACGTTATATGTAATGTTACGTAGGTTGAGGTATGAGGAGAGGTAAGGAGAAGGGCCAATCACATAGTACTAGGCCTGCAGCTCCTGTCCAACCTAAGTGGCTGCAGTTTACTCCTGAGGAGGTTGAGTTATTAATAGTTGAGTTAGCTAAGAAGGGTTACCCACCATCAATGATAGGGATTATACTGAGGGATCAATACGGTATTCCATTAGTTAAGCCTATTTTAAATGCTAAGATATGTCAAGTCCTTAAGAAGTACGGTATAGAGTTGTCAGTACCTGAAGACTTATACAACCTGATGAGAATGGCTGTAAACCTTAGAAAACATCTTGAAGCACATCCTAAGGACTATCACAGTAAGAGGGGTTTAATAGAGATAGAATCTAAAATCCATCGATTAGTCAAGTACTACAAATCAGTCGGTAAGTTACCGTCAGACTGGAAATACGATCCTGCTACAGCTGAGATATTAGTTAGTCAACCATTAATTAGGGTGAAGTCTGAGGATAGTAGTTAATACCTGATTTACTGAAATCACGAATATACTCCCAACCCTACCTCCTCTTAACCGTTTCTCGGTGGATAGTGGTTCATTGTCTTTCATCTTCATTGTTTTCAGGCTCTCCACCATCTACCTCTCAACGGTCTCCCCGAGCCCACTCACCGCAGCGACCCCCACTAGTTGCCTAGGGTTCATAGCCTCTACAGGTCTTGGGACTCGGAAGCACCGATAAGTCTGTAAGGTAAGGAGCTTATGATTATTCTTGTATTAGCATACCTAACAGCGCTGAGAGGTCTTAAACATCAATGAACGTGAATGTCGCAAATGAATATGAAAGCCGAAACAGCCCCTAGTTCACTACACGTTCTTCATATAATTAGCAAGTTAGGAATTAAGTAGTTTATTTATAGTTAGTACTTAACTCATATGTAGAGATATGTAATATTTCATGAAGTTATCTCCTATTGAGAGGGTTAAGATTGACTTCTTTAGTCGGAGCTGTAGTTAGTAATTAACGTGAGAGGTGTTGATGAAGTATCTAAGGTGATGAACTATCATCTACTGGAGGACCGTATTGCCTATATGTTATTGGTGGGTGTTGTGGTGGAATGTGTAGCCGATCCCCTTAACAATCGCTTTAAATGGTTTGTTGAGTTCTCCATAGACTTCTATCTCAGCTTCAGTAAGTGTTTTGACTACTTCAATTACTGTGTATGTATGTAGTGTAAGTGATGATCCTGTGATCTCTGATTTGCCGTCAGCTAATGCTAAGTATATTATTATGTTATCACTCATGTGTGAGTCTAAGGCTGCCTTAGTACTTAACTCACTTACTAGTTTCTTAGCTGCTTCGATACCTACTTCTTCGGCACTCTTACCTTTAGCGCCTAAAGCGTCAGAACCTAATAATGCGCCATTATCTGTTTCAGACCATAGAACTATTCCAGATCCTGGTCCTAGGTGTGGGTCTTTCTCTGGGTCGTAGTACTCGAGGTCTATCTCTATCGGCTGTCTAATTCCTGAGTTTCTCAGGAATTCCTCAGCTGCTCTAGCCTGTCTCTCAGCTACATGTTTAGGTAGTTTAACACAGTGTGATATCCCTTTAACCCTAATCACCTCACCCCTACTCACGAGGTTTATAGGTCTTAGTTTTACAGGTGTTTTAAGTACTTTCGTAATTACTATACCACCACCTCTTGGGTAGTGCCCTCTCCGGACTAACTTAACATCTACTCTAGCACCAAGCATGTTGAGGTGGTAGAGTATGACGTTCCTTAAGTAGTCTATCGGTGGGCTCCACGGTACGTCAGTACCTCCTCTAATCTCTACCTCTACCTCCTCAGGCATTAACAGCATTATAGGTATTATAGTCTGTAGCACTAGTGTTGTAGACCCTGCTGTACCGATATCGAATGAGTACTTACCTGGTCTTAACCTCCGCGGTATGTATACTAACTCAGTGGATTTCAGGTATAACCCCTCAACTACTGCGTCCGTCAGTTCTGCAGCTGCTTTAACTGCTGTGATGTGTTGGTTCTGTAGTCCTGGGTTACGTCTCTTAGCCCTAATATTCACTATCTTTATAGGTTTCATAAGTATTGATGATAGAGCTACTGCGGTTCTTAGTATCTGCCCCCCACCCTCACCTATACTACCATCTATTACTACCTTATCCACTAATCCACACCTACGACTTGCTTAAGTCTCTCAACACCTTTGATCTCATCTATGAATTCAGCAACACTCTTAGGTACTAATTCCCTCCACTTACTATCACCTAACAACATTAACTTCCTAATCTTTGTTGATGAATACTCACCTCTATTGTATGGTGGTGGTATTAGTACTTCATAACCAGCTTCCTTGAATAACCTAATTACTAATGGGTTTCTAGCTATTCCGTACTTGAACTTAGGTACGTACATGCTTAGGTAGTGGACCCATACACAATTCATTAGTATGTCTGGTACAGGTACTATGTAGACTCTGTTTAGGTCTACGCCTTCATCCTTAAGTGCTAACTTCACCATGATTAACCTCTCACCAGCTGTGAATGGATTTACTACTGTATGGCTTTCTTGAGCTGTACCTATAACTACTACTAGCTCATCAACTCTTTCTAAGGCCCACTTAATCACGTTCACATGTCCGTAATGTATTGGTTGGAACCTACCTGCGTATACAGCTCTTACAACGCCTTCCCAATACGTATTACATCACCTTCATATATCCCTAAAGCTTTAGATGCATTCCCCTTAAAAACACCTACTTCAGCTAGTCCTAAGCTGTTACGGTATATTGCTATACAGCCTTCACATACCTCAGCGAAAGTCCTAGTTATTCTAGCCCTGTATTCCCTACCTTTAGATTTAATTATTAAGTCATCACCTAATCCAGCCTTTAAAACCTCTAGTATATCTTCTAACCTCTGGTCAAGTATTAGGTTTCCGAAGTCGTCTATGTAGAATACCTTCGTGATTACTTGACCGTCCTTAAACTCAGGTTTTCTCGGGGGTACGTCAATAACTACTAATTCATTTAGTGGTAGTGGGTTACATAGGCTTTCTATAGGTGTCTTAATACTTATTAACGCAGCTACTGGTGCGAATATATCCCTACCGTGGAATGTCTCTGAGACTTCCCACAATCTCACACTATCCATCCTTATCTCGTAGACCCCTTCTACTGTATCGTCTAAAGCTGCAGGTGTTAGTAATCCATTATTAGGCCCTACGAATACGTAGTTCTTAGTACGTATCACTACCCCCTTCCTTGTAGTCCCTACTTCAGGGTCTACCACGGCTAGGAATATAGTTCCTTTCCTGAAGTACTTATAACTGGTTTTAAGTATGAACGCACCTACATCTACACGGTACTTAGGTACTTCATGCGTTATGTCTATAACTACTGCTTGGGGGTTTACCCTATTTATCACTGCTTTAACCATCCCTACGTATGGGTCTTTCAGACCGTAGTCTGTGAGTATAGCTATTGTGTTACTCGTCATGACTCCCTAACTCCATGATCATCTCTACGTATGACTTACTGATTAACTCACCTGTAATTCCTAACTTCTTAAGTAGGTTGTCTAGTTCCTCCTTAGCTCTACTCATATCCTCTACCTCAGGTATCTCCACCTCTATGAAATTACCTAACCTATAGACATTATCTAAGAATATCCTGTATCTCCCCAACACGTACTCCTCCCTTACCTTAACTATCTCTAACACTTTAACACCTAACTTCTTAAGTATCCCTACTACTTCCTCAGGCTTCTCAATCTTTACGTTGACTTCATCTCTTACCTTAATACCGTAGTGGTATTCTTTAGGGCCTTTAATTGTTAGTTCCCCTTCCTCAACATTATCTGTGGTTCTTACCCTAACCCTGAATACGGTGTCCTCACCTCTAACCCCTAAACACTTCCTGAAGTCTATGTAGTAGTCCTTCTCTATGTAGTTCCCAACGAATTCACTACCTAACCTAGTCAGTACTTCCCTAACGTTGTTTAGGTCTGAGACCCTTAACTTAACTTCATATTCTCTAATCATCCTAACCCTAACTTACTCTTACTATAAGGTTTAATTCTTTAGATTTAATAGTTATTCATTATGAGTAGGGTTTTAGTGTTAGCAGTTGTAGGTGTGTTGAGTGTTTCGTCAGCTTCTATTATTGTGAGGTTGGTTAATGCCCCTACATTAGCTGTTGTTTTTTGGAGGCTTACTTTCTCAGTATTGTTTCTATTATTGATTGGTTTTCGTAGGGTTGGGTTTAAGTGTGTTAGGGGTGTAGGTATGTACTACGTATTAGTTAGTGGTCTTGCTTTAGGTATTCACTTCATCTCTTGGATTGAGTCTTTAAGGTACGTATCCATAGCTGTTAGTGTTACTTTAGTTTCTACGTATCCTGTACTCACAGCTGTTGAGTCCTACTTTATCTTCGGTGAGAGGTTGAGGTTTAATCAGTACTTAGGTGTTTTCCTCTGTGTCTTAGGTGTTCTTATGATGTCGTTAGTTAGTGGTTTTGATGTTTACTCCTCATACGGTGTTTTACTGGCTTTAGTTGGTTCTTTATCAGCTTCTATCTACTTCTTAATTGGTAGGTATGTTAGGAGGTTCTGTAGTCTTATCGAGTATGTACTCCCTACTTACTCCACATCAGCTCTAACCACCTTACTAATAGCTATTTCATTAGGTGTTGACTTAGTTGACTACCCTCTAAGTACGTGGTTTTTCTTCATACTGCTTGCTTTAGGGCCTATGATAGGTGGTCATACAGTTTTTAATTACTTGTTGAGGTTTATGAGTGCTGTCACAGTATCTACTTTAGTAGCTCTTGAACCTGTAGGTGCTACATTATTAGGTGTTTTAGTACTTGGTGAGTTACCCGGCCCTGTAGTACTTCTCGGTATGTTAGTTACTGTACTCGGTGTTCGCTTAGTTTTACGTTAATTTAATTACCTAGTTAGTTATTCTGGTTTTGATGACTTTCCCGAAAGTTGATGAGCTTGTTAGGTTGTTTAGTGTTAGTGTTAGTGAGCGTGCTAGGGCATTAGCTAGTAGGTATGGGTTTAGGGATTACATGGTTGAGAGGTATTATATGATGTTTGGTGATTGGGGTGTTGTTGAGGAGTTGCTTAGGTCTTTTGATAGGGGTTTGAATAAGGTTGTTAGGTGTAATACTTTGAGGGTTCCTGACTGTAGTTACTTAGTTAGTCGTTTAGGTAGGTTGGGTTTTACCTTACGTGGTGTTAGTTGGTGTGGTTATGCTTTTGAGGTTTTGAGTGAGGGTTTTGTTAGTTTAGGTGCTACTCATGAGTTCTTAGCTGGTATGTACTACGTTCATAGGGGTTTAGCTACTCTACTACCTCCTATTATCTTAAGTCCTAAGCCTAGTGATAGGGTTTTAGATTTAGCTGCTGGTGTTGGTGGTAAGACTACCCACTTATCCCAGATTATGGGTGGTTCTGGAGTTGTAGTTGCTGTTGATATTGATAGGTTTAAGGTTAGGGCGTTAAGGAGTAATTTAGAGCGTTTAGGTGTTTGTAATGTTGTTGTTGTTAGGATGGATGGTAGGTTAGTTCCTGAGGTGTTTGGTGAGGGTTTCTTTAGTAAGGTGTTACTTGATGCTCCATGTACTGGTGAGGGTATTATACAGGTTGATAGGTCTAGGAGGTTTAAGACTGATGTTGTTGATTTGGCTAGGGCTTCACAGCTTCAGTACGAGCTCTTACTAACTGCTTTGAGGAGTGTGTGTAGTGGTGGTTATGTACTCTACAGTACGTGTAGTATTGCTCCTGAGGAGGATGAATTCGTAGTCGACTCAGTACTTAATGACTTAGACGGTGTTGAGGTTGTTGATATCCCTAAGATTATTGATTTTCACCCAGGTATTACAGAGTTTGGTAGGCTTAGGTTTTCTGATGAGCTGAGGAGGTGTGTTAGGACTTACCCGCATGTGCATGGTATGGAGGGTTTCTTCATATGCCTCTTAAGGAAGCTTTAAAGTGTTTCTCATGTTTTGAGGTTAGCGGGTTATGTAGTAGGGTTTTAAGTGAGTTGAGACGTGTCTTCGGTGTTGATGTTACTGAGTTGTTAAGTCCTTATAGCGAGTTACTGCTTTGTTCAGGTTTATTTACTGAGGTATACTTAGTTAGTAATGATTTGTTAGGTGTTGTTAATGTCTTAAGACGTAGTGGTAGGGTACCTTATTGTGTAGGTATATACGTCGGTAGGTTTAGGGGTAGGAAGCCATACCTAATACCGTCGACTATGTTAGCTAATACAGTCTTCAGTAGGTTAGGTAGGTATGTAAGTACTGTAGTTGTATCTGATGAGGGTTTAAAACCATTCCTGTACGGGAGGGACGTACTTAAAGCATCAGTTACTAAGGTATACCCTAAGCTAAGACGTAAAGACATAGCATTCGTAGTAGGTAGTGACGGCTACGTATACGGAGTCGGTATCTCATTAGTTGATGACTCAACAATTAACGACTTAGGAAGGAATGACGTAGTAGTTAAGAACGTGTTTGACGTAGGATGGTACCTAAGAGGAGGTACAGAACCTAGGGAAAAGAAATTCAAAACATAAGTGAACGCCACACACAGGCCCCTATAACACCTACACCAACCCCACCCCAGACATTGTCAGCGTCGGGCGATTGGGAGCGGCAGGCTGAACCCCTCGGAAACCCTCGGGGCGTACACCCCCGCCCCATCAACCCCGTCTTCTACGGGAGCCCTCCTCCCGGCATAAGCCGGGAACGGCCGCCTCTTTTCGGGGAGGGGTTCCCGCTTAGATGCTTTCAGCGGTTACCCCCTACGGCGTAGCTGCCCGGCACGCTCTGTCGAACGGCCGGTCCACCAGAGGCCGCGACGTCCCGTTCCTCTCGTACTGAGGACGCCTTCCCCTCAGGCGGCCCGCACCCCCCGTGGGTAGAGTCCGACCTGTCTCACGACGGTCTAAACCCAGCTCACGTTCCCCTTTAATGGGCGGGCTTGGGGAGGGGGGAGTAGCGCTGAGAAGCGTGAAGAATTTTACATTTCACATACATATTTCATCCCGATATATAGGGTGCTTTAAAAAGCGCCCTCACCCCCTTAGCCCCACCCTTGGGGGCTGCTGCACCCCCAGGATGGGAAGAGCCGACGTCGATGTAGCAAACCGCGGGGTCGATGGGGGCTCTCGCCCGCGACGACCCTGTTATCCTCGGGGTAACTTTTCTGTCATGCCCGGCCCCCACCGAGGGGGGCACGAGCGTTCGCTAGGCCACGGTTTCCCGGCCGGACCCCTTACGTTCAAGGGTCCGGTCAGGCCGGCTTTTGCCCTTGCACTCTACGGCGGAGTTCTGACCCGCCTCTCGGCCCGCGGTAGCAGGGGATTGAGGAAGTGTGATACTTAATTAAAGTAATCCAACATAATCCAACAATAATTACGAGTCCCCTACTAGCCGCGGTGAGCCGACCTTTGGGCGCCTGTGTTATCTTTTCGCAGGCGTGCCGCCCCAGCCGAACCGCCCACCTGACGTTGTCCTCCGGGTCTACCCCGGAGTTAGGCCCTCAGACCCCGGTAGGCGGTGTTTCACTTTCGGCTCCACCAACCCCGAAAGGCTGGTCTCATAGCCTCCCGCCTACTCTACGTACCGGAATCCGAAGGCCAGCGTCAGGCTGCGGTAAAGCTCCACGAGGTCTTCTCTCCCTACGGGGGGATGCCGGCCTGTGCACCGGCTCCGTGGGCTTCACGGGGTCCCGGGCTGGGACAGTGGGGCCCTCGTTGATCCATTCATGCGCGCCGGAACTCTCGGGGGGTTGGGTAGAGCCCAACCCATACCCGGCAAGGCATTTGGCTACCTCTCTCTCGGGAGGTCCCCCATTAAGGATAAGTTTAAGGCTTTAGGGATATGTGTGGGAAGTTGAGGACTGAAAACGTTAGACTTTCTCAATATCCTTAAGAACTTCTTCGAGAACCCTCTTTCTATGAGTTTTAGCATTTAGTTCTGATAGTTTATAGGTTAGACAAATTACTCTACTATCAGATTATGTTCGGAAATCATCCCCACCTCGCTATTCTCTCCTCTCAGTATAATAGCTTTAATAGAGTAGTCGGGGGACCCTCCCGTTAAGAGGGTCAGAGCTGGGCCTCGACCTCCCACGGAAATATGAGTTAAACATCCCGCGGGACGGTCGAGTTTACCCCCGGCCTTCAGCGGCGCTTCACCCGGTTGTACCCGGGGTTCACGTACCGCCAGTGGCCAGGATTCAGCCCCCGTACTCACCCTTTCGGGCTTGCGGGGACCTATGTTTTTATTAAACAGTCAGGACCCCCTAGTCACTGCGACCTGCGGTTCCACGGGTATTCCGTAGAACCGCAGGCACCCCTTCTTCCGAAGGTACGGGGCCAATTTGCCGAGTTCCCTAGCCCGGGTTAGCCCCCACAGGCCTTGGGCTTCTCACCCAGGGGCACCTGTGTCGGTTCTCGGTACGGGCGCGGGGGATCGTTCCCGAACCCCTTTTCAAGGGCTCCGGGGATCGGCCGAACCGCCCTAACGGGCGGCCATTCCTCCCTTCGGCCGGTTCTCACCATTACGGTACTCCCCGGCCTTCGGGTAGTTAGCTAGGGCGACTGCCCTAGTCGGCCTACCCCGAAGCGTCGGAGTTCGGGCTTGCGTTACCGCACCTACCCCCGCGGCACGGGAATATTAACCCGTTTCCCTTTCGGCAGGTCCGAGTTACGGCCTGCCTTAGGACCGGCTAACCCTCAGCTGACGACCGTTGCTGAGGAACCCTGGCCCTTACGGCCGAGGGGATTCTCACCCCTCTTTGCTGTTACTACCGCCGGGATCCGCACTCGGAGCGGGTCCACCGGACCTCACGGCCCGGCTTCTGCCCCACCCCGACGCCCCCCTACCGGATCACGGCTGCAGAGCAGCCGTGCCCCGGGGTCTCGGCGGCCGGCTTAAGCCCCGACGTATTTTCGGGGCCCGCGGCCTCGGCGGGTGAGCTGTTACGCACTCCTTCCCCGGCGGGTTCCCACTGATGGGGGAAGCCCGCCTTTAGAGGATGGCTGCTGTTAGGCCCACCTCCCCGCTGTCTTAGGCCGCGGACGCCCTTTACGCTTGGCACTTAGCCGGCACTTAGGGGCCTTAACCCCGGTCTGGGTTGTTCCCCTCTCGGCCCCCAGGCTTACCCCGGGGAACCCCACTCCCGCCATCTACGGTGGCTACGGGTTCGGAGTTGGACTGGAGAACCGTAGCCTTTCGGCTACGGCGTCCCCAATCCGTAGCTCTACCCCGTAGCCTACCTCCGGCGGGGCTGCGCTGGGACGCACTTCGGGGGGAACCAGCTATCACCGGGCTAGATTGGTCTTTTGCCCCTAGACGGGGGTCATGGGAGCGAATTGCACGTCAGCACCCCTTCGGGCCTCCACCGGGGTTTCCCCCGGCTTCGCCCTACCCCCGCCTAGATCGCCCGGTTTCGGGTCTCACAGCCGTGACTACAGGCCCTTTCAGACCCCGCCCCTCGCCGGGATAACCCGGCTGCGGGCTTGTCGGTTTCCCTACGCCTTCGGGGTTAAACCCCTTAAGCTCGCCACGGCTGTGAACTCCCCGGCCCGTGTTTCAAGACGGACGGTGCGACCTCGGTCCCCCACTCTTCGTACTCCCCGGTCACCCGGGTTTCCTTCGAGTAGTTCATCCCTTTCAGGCCGCACCGTGCTTAGCCGCCTGGTTTCAGGCTCTTTTCACCCCCCTTCCGGGGTACTTTTCAGCTTTCCCTCACGGTACTTAGTTCGCTATCGGTCTCGGGACGTGTTTAGCCTTGGAGGTCGGTGACCCCCAGCTTCCCACGGCAAAACCAAGCCGTGGTACTCTGGAGCACCGCCTCGTCCCCCCACGGTTTAGCCTACGGGACTGTCACCCTCTACGGTGGGGCTTTCCAGCCCACTTCGGCTACCGTGGGTTGGGAACGTCATTGAGCGGTGTCCCAACAACCCCACATCCCTACCAACTTAATCGTTGGTAGGTTTGGTTTGGGCTACCCCCCTTTCGGTCGCCCCTACTCAGGGGATCCCGTTTGGTTTCTCTTCCTCCCCCTACTAAGATGTTTCCGTTCGGGGGGTTCCCACTCGGTACTCCCGTAGGGGAACCTACGGTTTCCCGAGCGCTACGGGTTATTCACCCGTAGCAGGAAGTCCCATTCGGGAATC
>JAJHRE010000012.1:27500-28712 GCA_020832985.1 Desulfurococcaceae archaeon
TTGTGAATGCGCTCTCATACCCTCATCCCTGTAACCGCAGTTGGAGAGCGGCTTTTCATTCACGGAGTTATACTCCGCGTCCAGCCACGCCGCCGGTTACTGCGGCGTTTTAGGTGGTCAGGTTGAGCGCCAATCAGATCTATTGTTTAGGGGGTTTTTAAGCTGTATAGTACTTGATTGCTTCTAGGTAAACATAATTAATTGATTGATGAGTGATTCTTTTGTCTAAAGATGTTTTACTTATTTTGTATTATGTAGTCCTCCTTAAACTTAGATATTATCCCTGAAGCCCAACCCCTACTACCTTCATTAACCTCAACAACATCAACACCAATACCTGGTAATCCGTAAACTAGGTAATCACCTAAGTCAGCGAACATCAGGACTAGTAGTCCTATTAAGTCCTCCTCACCATCAACTAACACCAAGACACTACTACGGCTAACACAGTACTTAATAACCCTTAAAGCATCCTCACTAACACATCCTGGAGGATTCCTAACCCTAACAACCTCAGAGAACATCTTCTTAAGACGTTCGTAGTCTATAGGAACACCCCTTAAAGTCCTACCATCAACTACACATACCTTAGGAACACAACCAACATCAACAAGACTTGAACATACGACATCACCTACAGCCCATAACCTACTACAATCACCTACCACCTCAACAACTGAGAGAGCTACTGAACGATAATCACCTCTAATAACTAAGCCAACACCCCTACGTAACTCAACCCTTAAATCATCAGGTAATCTAAACACCCTCACAGAGACTACCGAGATAACATAGGGAGGGACTCTATAAATATATGTAAAACTAATACGTAGTAGGGAGCGAGTAGTTAATGTACTACGTAATAGTAGAACATCTAGAGGAATGTATATCACCGTGGATGTTAAGCGAGTATAAATTCCTATCAAGGATATTCGAAGGTAGGGTAGTATTCACAAATGTGAGGAATATCAAGGATAGAGAGAAGTTAGAGGGTTTAGGGGTAGTATATAGTGAAGACTTCCTAGAAATCATTAAGAAGTTAAGACTTAAGAAGGTAGTAATTCTAGACCCTCAAGCAGAGAAACAACTAAGACATCACGAGTTAAGAGAAGTAGATGCTGTAGTTATTGGGGGGATAATGGGTGACCACCCACCTAAGGGGAGGACATACCAATTAATAACATCTAGAGCTAAGAACTTAGAGAGTAGGAA
>JAJHRE010000013.1 GCA_020832985.1 Desulfurococcaceae archaeon
TAACACTTACAGGTATACCAGTAACTGTACTTAGGTTAAGTAAGGGTAGGGAATTCCTAGAGACTGTAGAGTTCTTAAGGAAGTTAAACGTAACTACGGTAGTAGCTGGTGATGTCTATATAGATGAACATTTAAAGTATATGGAGAGGTTATCAGGTGAGGTAGGGGCTAAGTTAATCGAACCTTTATGGGGGGTTAACCCTGAGGAGGTAATGTATATGGAGTTTAATGATGGTTTAGAGGTGTTAGTTATTGGGTGTTATAGGTCTTTAAGTAATTGGCTTGGTAAGGAGTTAAGTAGGGGGAATGTCGGGGAATTCATAAGTTATGTTAGGGCTATTGGTTTAGACCCTCTAGGTGAGAGAGGTGAGTATCATACGTTAGTTGTTTCAGGACCTCTACATAAGTCTAAACTTAACTATAGTGTAGTTAGTACTGAATTATTTAATGATTATGAGGTGTTGAGGGTTATATAATGCGTATACCTCTACCCTGTACTTACTATGAAGAATTACTACTTAAGAAGTTAGTTAGTGTTGTTGGTAGGACTAAGTGTGGATGTATTGCTTTAAGTGGTGGTATAGATACATCAGTAATTTTACTTACCTCAATACTAGCTGGTTTTAAACCTAAAGCTATTGCTGTAGTGTATAAGGATGGTATCCCTAAAGACCTACCCTACGTAATCCACATATCTAAGTTATTTAATGTAGACTTAGACCTAATTATGTTGGATTTTGAAGATGTTTTAAGGTTTAAGGAGGACATCATTAATTGTGTAGGTAGTGAGTTAGATTCTCACGGTGATGGTGGTTGTATTGAGTTTAGAAATGATGTTGTGTTCTACACTGTTTTAATGAGGGCTAAGGAAATCGGATGTAATTGTATTTACTTAGGGTCTGGTAGTGATGAGTTACTCCTAGGTTATAACTACCTACTAACACTGACTAATGATGAGGTTGATAGAACTGTATGGAAGTACGTACATGGTAGGTATCCTGAACTTAGAATTAGTAAGTGTTTAGGTGTTAAAGCCGTAGCACCATTCCTAGAACCTGATGTAGTTGAACTATTACTTACAATACCTATAAATTGCTTAAGGTCTGAGAGGTTCTTAGGTAAGGAAGTACTTAGGGAGATATTAAGGTCTTACGGTTTAGAAGTAATAGCTTCTAGGAGGAAAACACCTGCTGAAGAAGGTAGTGGTACTAAGGATATATGTAGGTCGATCTACGATTATTGACCCCTACTACTTACAGACATTACTAACTCTTTAACTACGTTAGGATCACCTGCTAGTGGGACCCCATACCTTAATACTTCCTCTACAATCCTCGACTTATTTTGAATGAGTTTTAAGAACTCACTTACTGTATAGACCCTCGGCTCAATATCTATAGGTAGTGTTGGGTCTATAAAGTCTGAAATCCTATCAATAAATCCTTTCGGGTAGTCATCACGTACTATTACAACTACATCAGCATCTGAGAAGGCTGTATAGTTACCCTTAGCTAGTGATCCTATTAAGAATATAGCTATAGCACCTTTCTCTAGAGACCTTACTGCATACTCCTTAAGTCTCTTAATCACATACTCATAATCTAACTTAAAGAACTTTAGACCTACAGAACTCGATGACCCTACGTGCATACTCTACAACCCTCTCAGCTTCTGACTTCGTATAGTAATCCATCGGAGCACCTTCAGGATACGCATTAGGATATCTAGTAATGATGTAATGCTTATCTAACTCCTTAGCAATATCTATTAATTCATTACTCGGCTTAAGACCCTCTGGTAGGTTCTCCAGTAGTCTAGATATTGAATGTCCCCATACCTCAATCCCTAACTTTTGATAGAGTGCTTTAACTGCTTTCTCAGCTGCTTGATGAGCTGCTAAGCATGCCCACTCATAATCGCCTAACTCAATAGACCTCCTAGCATGTTCGAAGTCCTTAAGGGCCTGTCTAAACCAGTCTAAAGCTCTTGAAACCACCACTAACTCCAAGGTATTAACTTGAAATTCATTAATAAATGATTTAGATGTTTGAATCAATTATGTTAGCGGTGGAGTGAGTGGAAGTCTATGTAGGTACTAGTGGGTGGTTATACGATTGGAATTTAAGTGGTGATTTAGAGTGGTATATAAGGTTCTCAGGCCTTAACGCTGTAGAATTAAATGTTAGTTTCTATAGGTTCCCATTTAAGAATCAAGTCTTAAGTTGGTCTAGGAAAGGTAGTAGTCTTAAATGGTCTATTAAGGTTCATAGATCTATAACACATACTCATAAACTTAATGAGAAGGCATTAGAGATATGGTTTAAATTTAGAGGTTTATTCGAACCCCTAGATAAGTACGTCTCATTCTACCTCTTCCAACTACCACCTAACTTCAAATGTAGTAAGGAGTCCCTTAATAGGGTTGAGAAGTTCTACGAGGCTGTAGGACTTAACGAAAGATTCGCTGTTGAGTTTAGGAATGATGATTGTTTTAATGATGAGGTTGTTAGTTGGGGTCGTCAGTTAGGATTAACTTTAGTTTCTATAGACTCACCACAGACTAAATGGGTAGTTAATTCCAACGGTAATATCTATTTAAGACTCCACGGTAGGTTTGAATGGTACAACTATAACTACAGTGTTGATGAGCTTAGAGAATTAGCTGACTCGGTAATTAAATTAAATCCTAAGAAAGCCTACATATTCTTCAATAACGACCATTGGATGCTTGAGAATGCTAAGACGTTGTTGAAGTTACTAACTAGTGCTTAAGCTATGATCATGTTTTATGGTTAAACTTAAGTATCTGTGGTTAATTCTTGAGTATGTAGGAGGTATATGGATTGATTTGGGTATGGTTTTTCTGGTTTGTAGGGTTGACAATCTCTACAGTAGTTGGTTCTTGGTTAGTTAGGAGGTTTAGAGATACTTTAGGGTATCCTGCATTACTCACATTCTATATCTCATACATTATAGCTTCAAACATATTAGCTTCTAGGATTTCAGAGTTTAACATCTTAACACCTCTACTACTCTCAGGAGGTACTATAACATTCCCATTCGTAGCTCAGTTAATAGATATGATTAACGAGATCTACGGTAGGAGGGCGACTTACAACGCCATATTACTTGCATTCATAGCTAATGTTATGGTGTCAATGTTTATCTTCATGTTATCTACTGTACCTCCAGCACCTTGGTTAGTTAGTGTTGATGATGTCTGGAAGTACTTCATGCTTCAAACACCTAGGGTAGTCATAGCTTCATACACAGCATTCATAGTTGCTGAGTTCTTAGACGCTACAGTATTTGCTGAGATTAAGAAGAGGGTTTATAGGTATGAAGTAAGTACTAAGAATATGTTGAAGGGGGTGTTACTTAGGTCTGTAGGTAGTGATGTTATTAACATGATAGTGGATAGCTTAGTATTCTTCCCACTAGCATTCGCATACACAGTACCTTGGGATGTTGTGTGGGGTATGATTTGGTACGGTACCTACGCTAAAGTACTACTCTCAGTACTAGATACTCCGTGGTTCGTAGTCTTTAGATTATGGACTAAGGGAGTTAGGAGGGAGTTGTAGTAATAAGTATTTTAATGTTATCTAACACTATATCGAGGTGTTAGACTTGATTATTGTGAAGGGACGTAATGGTAATCTACTGAAAGTTGATGGTTTTAGATTGAGAGTTTATGAAGAACTTAACTTACTACCAGTTCGTATGAGGCTTAAAGCTATTGAGGATGCTGGGTGGAATACATTCCTACTTAAAGCTGATGATGTCTTCCTAGATATGTTAACTGATAGTGGTGTGAATGCTATGTCTGATAAGCAGTTAGCTGCTATGGTATCAGCTCAAGACGCTTATGCAGGTAGTAGGACATTCTACGAATTCACTAAGGCTGTAGAGGATGTACTCGGTATGAAGTATGTGATCCCAGTACATCAGGGTAGGGCTGCTGAGCATGTGATCTCTAAGGTGTTTGTTAAGGAGGGTTATGTAGTACCTATGAATTACCACTTCACAACAACTAAAGCTCATATCGAATTAGCTGGTGGTAGGATTATAGAGATACCTGTTAAGGAGGCTTTAGATAGGAGGAGTAGGTACTCGTTTAAAGGTGATATAGATGTCGTTAAGCTTGAGGAGGTACTAAGGAGTTATAAGAGTAGGGTAGCGTTTGTTAGGATTGAAGCTCTAGCTAACTTACTTGGTGGTCAGCCAGTCTCTATGAGGAATATCAGGGAGGTTAGGGAGTTATGTGATAAGTATGGAGTACCTTTAGTAGTTGATGGTAGTATGATTGATTGGAATGTATACTTTATTAAGGAGAGAGAACCTGGATACTCTTCAAAAAGTTTAGAGGAGATTGTTAAGGAGTTTGTAGGTTATGCTGACATACTATACATAAGTGCTAGGAAGACTTCATCAGCTAGAGGTGGCTTCATAGCTACTAACAATAGGGGGTACTACGAGAAGATCATAGTTCATATCCCAGTATATGAGGGTTTCTTAACATATGGTGGTATGTCTATTAAGGAAATAGCTGCTATAGCTGTAGGTCTTAGAGAGGCGTTTAAAGAGAATTTAATAGGTTCTGAGTTAGAGTTGATAAAGTATGTTACTGAGGAACTTGATAGGAATGGAGTCCCAGTAGTACTACCTCCAGGCGGATTAGGTGTTCACTTAGATGCTTTAGAATTCCTACCACACTTAAGTAGGGATAAGTACCCAGCAGGTTCTCTAACAGCTGCACTCTACATAGCCTCAGGTATCAGGGCTATGGAGAGGGGTACGTTATCTATGGATAGAGATAAGGATGGTAAGGAGGTATATCCAGACCTAGAGTTAGTTAGGATAGCATTCCCGAGGAAGACGTACTTAAGATCGCATGCAGACTACGTAGTAGATAGGGTGTTATGGCTTTACGAGCATAGAGATTTGATTAAGGGTTTGAAGTGGGTTTACGAACCACCTATACTTAGGTTCTTCCTAGGGAGACTTGATGATATAGGTGATTGGGGTGAGTCGTTAGTTAAGGTGTATGAGTCTGAGTTAGGGGTTTATTAAGGGGTACTCAACATATAATTTCTCGGTGTGTTTAACTTGGATGGATTTACCGACTTCCTATGGTTATTCTTCATATTATGGGTATTCCTAACATTCATAACACCTCAGATGAGGTATTCAGCCTTGAGGAAGGCTAGAGCTAACATCATAAGAGGTTTAGAGGTTATGTATAATTCTAAAGTGATTACGTTAATACATAGGCAGGAGAGAATTAGCCTATTCGGAATACCTATATATAAGTTCATAGATATTGAAGATTCTGAGGAAGTTTTAAGAGCTATTAGGAGTACACCACCTGATAAAGGGATAATGCTGATAATGCACACACCTGGAGGTTTAATGTTAGCTGCATCACAGATAGCATTAGCTCTTAAGAGACACCCAGGTAAGAAAATCGTTGTAGTCCCTCACTACGCTATGAGTGGTGGTACGTTAATAGCTTTAGCAGCTGATGAGATATGGATGGACCCTGACGCAGTGTTAGGTCCTGTAGACCCTCAGATAGGTACTCAATCAGGTACTCTACCAGCTCCGTCAATAGTTAAGGTAGTTCGTGAGAAAGGTGTTGATAAAGTTGATGACAATACATTAATCCTAGCTGATATAGCTGAGAAAGCATTAAACCAGACTAAAGACTTAGTTAAGAAGTTGTTAGAGGGTAAATTATCTCAAGATAAGATGGAGTTAGTAATTGATCGTTTAGTTATGGGTAGGTACACACATGATTGGCCGATAACTGCTGAGGAGCTTAAGGAGTTAGGTCTCAATGTTAAGACTGAAATACCTCCAGCAATATATAGTTTAATGTCTCTCTACCCGCAGGAAGCAGTTAGGAGACCTGCTGTAGAGTACCTACCTACAATTCCTCATAAATCAGAGACTCTTATGAAGTAGAGGTAAAAATTAAATTTTATTTTAAGTTTTACTCAATGGATATCTAACCCTTAACTAACTCGTACTGAGTAGTTCGGTATTACTTCAGGTAATTTCAACCTCTTAGCATGTAGTTTATTAAGTACTATATGCGACCCTGTCAGTAACACCAGCCCTACTGGTAGGAGTATTAAGGGACTTAAGGTACCTAGTGCGAATAACGTGTAGAGTACAGCACTAACAAGTCCTGCTAACATAGCGTATGGTAGTTGTGTTGATACGTGATCTATATGATCTGCGGCTGAGAACATTGACGACATTATAGTCGTATCACTTATTGGTGAGCAGTGATCTCCAAATATACCTCCTCCGAATACAGCACCTATCGATGCAAACGTTATTAAGTATGCCATACCTACATTATCTGGGTATTGAAGAACTGCTAATTGCCATGCCATAGGTACTGCTATAGGCATCATAACTCCGAAAGTACCCCAACTAGTACCTGTAGTGAATGATATAAACATAGATACTAAGTAAATTATTAATGGTACTAGGAGGGCTGGGAGGCCTGCAACTACAGCTCCGTGAATTACGTAGTCAGCAGTTCCTACAGCATCTGTTGCTGACTTAATACACCACGCATGTAGTAATATAGCGTTAGGCAGTACCATTAAGTACATACCCCTGAACGTCTGCCTCATAACCTCCTTAAAACTCATAGCCCTACTAAGTAGTAACCATGCGAATGTTATGAAGTAGGTAGCCATCCCAGCCCAAAGCAATGCCTTAGCCGTATCAGCATTCATTAAGGCTTCATTAAACGGTGTTTCCCAGAACCTATGTATGTCCTCAGCACCTGTAGCCCATAAACTAATTAATGTCATTATGACTAAGGTAATCATAGCAATACCGAATAACCAACCAGAAACACGTTTTCTGGTTTTAGGCTCAGTACCGAATAATTCCTCTGTAGGCATTAGAGGTGTTGCACCATCCCTTAATACCTTACCCTCTATAACAGACCTATACTCAGCCCTTAACATAGGTCCGAAATGCCTTCTAGTTAATACTACTATGAATACTAGTATTATAGCTAGTAGTGAGTAGAAGTGATATGGTACTGCGTTTAACCACATAACATATGCTTCATACGTAGGTGCTGTAGGAATCAACCCATTCTCAAACTGCTGTTTTAGAGTTTCTATAGAGTCTTTAATTAGACCTACCTCATAACCTATCCAAGAAGAGACTAACGCTATACCAGCTACTGGAGCTGCTGTAGAATCAACTATATAACTAAGTAACTCCCTACTCACCCTCAACCTATCTGCTAGAGGCCTCATAGAGTTACCTACGATAACTGTATTACCGTAATCATCGAAGAATACTGCAACACCTAATAATGATGCTGCTAGACTAGCACCCCTAGCAGACCTAATCCTACTAGATAGTGCTTGAGCGAATGAGTATACAGAACCTGAAGCATAGAGTAAACCCATGAAAGCACCTAATACGAAGTCATAAAGTAGTATCGCAGCATTCCAAGAATCAGTAGCGTTAGTGATGTACCAGTCAACAACCTTCACAGTGGCTTCTAAGGGATTATAGCTAGAGATCATTAAAGCACCAACCCACACACCAGCAAATAACGCCGGGACTACCTCACCAGTAGCTATAGATAAAGCTATAGCTAGTATAGGAGGTAGTAGTGGGAACGTAATGTATGGGAATCTCTTATCCTCAGGCATGAATCCAGCTTCAGGCGGTGCGTAAGCAATCAACGCTGTAACTATTATTAGTAGTATTACTATGTATTTAATATTTTTCCTACTCACCATAGACATTCAACCACATTCGAATAAAGTAACTATATCTACCCCTTAAAAATTTTTAGAAGAATTTTTATATTCATTTTAAGTAAAATTTTAAATATTGTATAGTGGGAGGTTTAAACAGGTAACACCACCATCACACTTCCAAAACTCGGAAACATCAACTACTATAGGTTTAAAACCTTCCTTTCTTAACCTATCGTAGGTTTTAGGATACCCATCAGGTATTAAGACCCTATCACAACCTAGGTATAACATATTAGCTGCGTAAGCCTCATCGAGAGGGATATGAATAAGTTTAAAACCTTGAAAGAATGAGGTCTCAACTAGTTCTGGAACTATAGCTAATCTCTTCCTCCCTAAGTAATTAACAGCTGATAATAGGTGAAATACCTTATCTATAGGTACTGTAATTACCTCATAATTACTGAGGAAATCTCTTAAGAATTTAATACCGTATAAGTTAGTCCTGAATGATAAACCAACATATATAACCCCAACATCGGTTACGAGGACATCACCACCTTCGATAGTTGCTGGTAGACTTACGTAGTATAACGTAAACCCCAAACCCCTTAAGAACTCAGCTACACTTAATTCCTCACCCCTCCTACTCAACTCACCAAACATACATACTAGTGCTGCCCTCCTAACACTACTTACGACAGCCGTATCCTGAATAAAGACCGCATCAGGAAATCCCTTAAGTTCAGGCAGTACGTAGACTTCAATACCTTCCTCCTTCAGAACCCTAACATATTCTTCATGTTGTTTAATAGCTAGTGAAGTATCTACAGTATGTTTTAATGGGTTCATTGATACACACTTAATCAATTCTTGAGTAGGTGGTCTAACAATAACTGAGTTAAATAACCTATCCTTACCACCCATTACTTAATACCCAACGATATAGCAACTCTGAGATTTAAATACAGACTCTTCAGAAATACATTATTATGCAAATTCAAACTGGTCACTTAATTGAACACTTCTAAACTTAATAATTAAAACTTTAAATTTAAGGTTAAACAAAATATCTAATTTATAAATCATAAACTGATATAGGTTCATTAAGTATACTATACAATTTAGAGAATTTTCTTATTATAAAGTACGAATGACTAAAGTCTCAAAGATCCTCGCTAAGGTTTCTAAGGATGATTCAAATTTCTTCTTAATAGGTCCCGCACGTGAGTATATGTCCTTTTCCAATAATGTATATACCTGATATACTTCACGAACAGCATTGCATACTTCTTGCGTGAACTTACATTCAGGTTCTATATAGTCCTTAAAAACCCTCCAGAAACTACTAAACTCCCTAAGAGCGTTATCAATATTCCCTTCTAGCAAGTGTACTTGACATCTTCTTATGCAGTTAGCCATAGTAATTGATACACTTTTAATATCAAGCTTTTTACGTAATGACTCCTCTGTTGGTGTACGTACTACCCTAGCTGTAGTGTAGTAACCTATAGTTATAGTATCCTCTTCAAAAACTTCTCTGGTCATTCCCGGACTTACTCTTACACCATTAACGTAAGTGCCGTTTGTGCTATTTAGATCTTGGAGATAAAGCTTATCATCTCTAGTAAAGATGACTACGTGAGCATCACGCTCACCGGGAATCCTCCTACTAACAGTGAGGTCTATACCAGCCTTATATAAATTACCGTCAGCTTCTATAAAGACGTCATAACCCTGTCTAAATATCTTAACAATATATCTGAAACTAACGCTAACCTTGGATGGTGTTATGATTTCTAAATAGTACATTACAAACCCTTAGAAAATATAGTAAAGAGTCTTAAATCTCTTTCTTAAAGTATTATAAACTACGGAGTTCTCGTAGATTTACTAATAGCTACTGTTAATAATAGAGTATTTAAGTTGCTGTTTATTGAATGTTTAAGGGTTTAGCTTTTCTTATCTCCGTAGATGATCTCTATAGTTTTATCTACATCAAATTCCTTACCTTTTACCTCTTCAGTAGCTATCTTCACTACAGTCCACTCCCCTACCTGTTTTAGAGGAATCATTTTATCCAGTATTAAGATTACCTTCTCAAACTCTATCAGTACATTATCTAATGGCCTATCTAATACTATCATATACTCGGTTAATCCGTAGATCATAAGCAATTTCGTAAGTGCGTAGGCCAACTTTACCCTTCCCCAAACATCCCTCTTATGTATTATGACAACCCTTCCGTAAGGCTTACCTATTCCTGTTAAGATCTTCCTCGCCTTCTCCTCATCTACAGTTATTTTAAGATATTCTAAATCTCGATCTTTACCTTCTTCAAACATCTCCAACTTCATAGGACTTACTTCACCTATGCCTATACCATTCAATGCTGTATAATTCATCATGGTCTTATCTACTAACTCTAAAGATAATTTCTTATTTAACGCTAAGTCTTCCGGTATTGAAGCTATATGAGATACTACACCACTCCTCTTCAGTTCATCAAGTTTCTCTCCTAAAAATATCCTAGCTAGATGCACATATCCTCTAGGACTCTTGACTATAGCTCTAAGCTCGGTTCCCGTCCTTACTAACGCTTGTTCGTAGGGTGAGAACCATCCCTTAAAAGCCTGCTCTACCTCACTCACAATATCTCTTTTAGACCATGCCCTAACACCGTAACCCTTAAACGGTATTAAGGTGTAGAAGATGTGGTCTAACTCTATCTCCATAAATTCTACCTTCCTAAACCAGTTACAGGTGTTCCAGGCTCTTTATGAGTCCTCTTTATCTCACCAGCTATCTTACCAAAATATTCTATAAACCTTACGTACTCACTTCTAGAGTAAGCAAGCTCGTAAGATATACCATCAGGTGTTTTAATAACTTTTGGAACTGAGATACCATCTTCATTTAATTCTGTCAGTAAATAACTTACGAATATTTGAGCTCTTTCAAGCTCTACACCCATTATAGTGCCTCCATACACTAGCGCTAATGTATGTTCGTAGAATCTCATCATAAATTTCGTCAGTCTAGAATTTATCTCATCTCTATCTTTACCTTTCTCAGCAAACCACCTGTCAAAGTTATCAGGTATACCGATAGCTCTTAAAACTTTTTTATCAACAGTATCAAATTTGGTAAACACGAATACAGGATATAACTTCCCAGGCTTAACACCGTACTTACTAGACCTATACATAGCAACTAATGATATTAGGCTGGCCATGAGCCCGTCATAGTCAAGCATCTCCTTATACTTAGGATCCGTATTATCTACGGTAATTTTGCTAGAATCTATTAAAAACACCAAGACATCACAATCTAGTACAGCTCTAAGATTATCTGGGATCATTTCGAGTACTGAAGAACCCCTCTCCTTAGCTAGACTAGCAGCACGGAATATAACATCTACATCCTCACCAGCAACATCATAGATACTGAACTCTATAATGTTATAAAGCTCTTTCCTAGGAATTTCAAGCTTTTTAACTAAGGAGGAAAGAACTTCTAAACTGTTGTAAAACTTAGTAAGTAGTCCACTAAGAGCTTTACTATAGCCAAACCAGAATCTATACTCGGTTAAAGAACCTTTTAAAGTGGCTGGAGGCCATCTCCTAAGTTTAAGAGACTCAACAATATCATGAATAACGGTGGTAAATTCAGGAGAGGTATAATATCTAAAGTGCTCCTTAACTTCAACACTGTAATTTATGGCTGCTGTAGCTAACAAACTCACGAATACTGTCTTTCCAGTACCTCTACCGCCGATAATTCCAACAGTCATAAAATCACTAATAATTAATTATTATTTTTAACTTAAATATTTTATCATTCTACACCTCAAGCAAAACTTAAATAACATTAATAAATAGGCTAACTTAATTATGTTCAAACACTTCATACTTAATAATACATGTTTTAGACTATTTAATGGGATTAACTATTTTACTTTAACTTCGGTACGCATGGATTCTTTGAAGTCATGTTACGTTGTAGCTTTATATAATATCCTTTGTGCTTTTTTAGTTGATGGATCTTTAATTGTCTTCCGCTCTATAATTATCTCTTTATCGCGCATAGATATTTTGTAGTACTTAGTTATTTCTTCTTCTGTAACTTCCTCTCTCAGTGGTTCTCCACACACTATCCTTAGTATATCATCTACATATTCTTTATCCGAGCTGTCCGGATTTACCTCTACGGTTCTTCCCCTACTTAGTTCTTTTAGGTACTCTACAGCCCTTACCAGAAACCTATCAACTAGTACCTCCTTTAATTTCTGAGGATGCGTATCTATAGTGTAAATAGCTATTAGAAGGTTTCTAAACCCATCTTTTTCGTAATACCTTCTCTTTGGTGGTAGCTTTAATTTCCAGCCGTTCTCAACAGCTTTTTTGACAACGTCTAACCACTCGTTTACACTTCCATATTCCAGTAACCCCTCTAGATCTACAGAAGGTTGTGGAGGAGGTGAAGGGGGCTGTTGTGGCGGTGGCTGTGTCTTCACCTCAAACTTCTTCAGATCTTTTATTATTACTGGGAATAATTCATTGAAATATTCGTAGAGAGCCCCTACATCTACTTCTTTCATACCAGTCTTTTCAAGCTCTTTATCGATATATTTACTCAGTTCCTCAACATTTGTGAGTTTTTCGAAATCCTCTCTACCGAAAAATCTCTGGAATATCCCTATATTCTCCCTAATCATTATAATCATCGATGTTAACCTAACTTTAGATCTAATTAATTCTAAATCTTCCTCAAGCTGCTTTATCCTCATATTTAGTAGGAGTTCATCACCTTCTATTTCCTTAGACTTGACTTTACTCAAGATTCTCTTAAGCTCTCTCAACTCTTTAGTAATTCTTTCTTCTTCAACTCTAGCATCGATTATACCCTTCTTAAGAGCTTCTGTAGATGTTTTAAATGGATTTTCAGAGAATCTCTTATAGAAGAAAAATGAGATAGTTACTATAAGCCCTACAGGTATAGGATAGTGAAGTAATGTTGAGGTAGCGTATGAAGCTATAGAGCTTAAGACACTAATTACAGTATTTATTAAACCGCCTATATTAGGTGTTATATCTCTATTTGAACTAATCATTACTGCCACCTTCAAGACTTACATACTACTACTTTCCTACCATCAACATCTTTCAACTCTAAGTAATCCTTCTTCCTATACCTGTGTAGTACTCTTAATAGCGAGATATTTGAAGTACCCTTGACTTTTTTCATTAATTCATCATATAGGAATATAGGCTCTATGGGTGATTTAGCTTTTGCTGTATCACATAGCTCTACTATAGCTTTTTCAATACTTGCCTCCTCCTCAACCCTAATCTCAGGTAGGAATAACCGCGCATACCTATCTATAGAGGGCATGACACTTGCTAATTCTTCAGGATATATAGCTCTATTTTCTAATAAGTCAATGAGTATAACCACTACATCACCAAACACGAGCGTGAAATTCTTACCAGATACATACTTCATAACATCTTCCTCCCACCCAGTTGGTGAAGCCACTCCAATCATTAGGAATTTCTTAGCGCTACCCCCCTCTTCAGTCACTTTTTTTAAGACCTTAAGCAAATCACTTAAAGATGCTGGTTGCGAGTCAAATCCTTTTTTCCTTAACACATCAATATGTGATAAGTAAATACCTCTTACCTCCACTACTTTCTCTTCTCCGAGTCCTAAGAACCTCTTAGACCTATACCTAAAGATTATTGAAGAATTCTTCGGTAATATAGCTTCATGTATTTCCTCTTCGTAGAGTACTTCCTCAGAACCCCACTTACTAATATTTACGTCACCCCATGGAGTGTTAATAATTATAGGTAAGTCTCTTAACCTTCCTCTAAGTTTCTCTATGAAGATAAGCTCTAACATCGCTGCCTCATCCGCTCTTATGAGATGCCCCTTAATTTCTCCTCTAATGCTTTTCTCAAACGTATTTACTTTATCCTCCATAGACTTAAGCTCTAGTAGCAGGTCCTCTTTAGCCTTCTCATAATCCTTTAATTTAGCTTCATAATCTTGGATAATACTTTTTAACCTTAATATCTCCGATTCAAGAGCTTCCTTAGCAGCTGTTGCCTCTTTCTCCTTACTACTCATAACTTCAAGTTCTTTTTCCTTCTCTGACAGCTTATTCTTAAGTTCTTCAAGTTCTTTTACCTTACCCTCCCAACCTTTTAAAGTCTCCATATACATACTCTTCAAGTTTTCATACTCCCTCCTCACTCTACTAAGTTCCTCCTCCATCATCCTCACCTCAACTTCCTTAGAAGTGGCCTTCTCCATAAGAGCTGATAATCTATTCATTAGGTTATCTTTTTCTCTCTCCAAGCTATCAATACGTTCCCTTAATAATTTAACCTCTTTATCATATACCTCTTTAAATCTCTTTTCAAATTCAGACCTAACCTCAGCTGAAGATAGGAGAGCATCTTCATACTCGCTGAATAACCTCTTAAGCCATGCTGGTTGATTATCAATCAACTTTTTAATAGCTTCAACAACATTTTTAAATCTAACTTCATACCTTAAAATAAGACCTCTCCTAACAGAATCGCCTATATTATACCTACCAGACCAAGACTTTATGATATTAGCAAAATCTATATACTGCTTACTCACAGCCTCCTTAACCAAAGAGTAGATCTCACCCTTACCTGAAACTATGACTTCAGCAAGAGCTTCTGGAGGTGTTACAGAAGGATCTAACCCACTAAACTTCTCAAACTCCCTTATGACATTCTTTTCATCAGGTGTGAACATACTTATAGTAAACTTTATATATTCATCAGAAATCTCCTTATCCTTAACCTTATCCTCAATAGCTACACTAAGCTTAAGAAGGGATATATTAAATACGCTTTCATAGTAATTATAGATATTACTGTCAACCTTACCATAGCATTCTATTTGAAACTTCTTAAAATCATTTCGAATCTTACGGAAATCATCTAGAAGCTCAGGTAGGGGGTCTCTACTTATGTCGTTAAGGCTCATTTCCCAAATTCTCCTAGCATAGGATACTAATTCATCTATACAGGCAGTAATAATCTCTACCATGTAGTAAATTGTATTTACCGTAATATAAATCTTACTTAAATTTTTAATTATTAATTCTAAGGAATATACGACAATTAATTCTGTTTTTTTAATCTAGCTATAAAATTATATTAGTTAAAGGGCATTAACTAGCAAAAGAACTTTCGTATTTTTAAGAACTACCCATATTTAGTGATAGTATCGAATAAATTATAAAAATAAACTTCATCTAATATATATTATTTAATTAAAAATTTATAACTTAAATTTAATTATAATTACTTAGGTATTAAGGTTATGAGTTTGCCTGAAGTTCTAAAGGAGGTAGATGGTAGGTTATTGTTTAATGAATCAAAAAAGAGACCTATACTTTATTCGAAGACTCTTAATTACTTAATAGAGAACCTTAATATAATTAACCCTAGTTTTATTCGAGAGGCTTTTAAGGAGGAGAGACTATTCTTGTTACTTGCTATAGCTGAAGTTTTTGTAAAGAAGCCTAAGGAGTTGTATAAGGCTTTCTTAAGAGCTTTAAAAGAAGATCAGAGTTTAGCGGCTTTTTTAGGTTTAAGTAATTTAGGTCTATATAGGGTTTTAAGAGAAGGGACATTAAACATCCCTAGTTCTGAGGTTGATATTAACTTCTTACTCAATGCTGAGGAGTGTTTAAAGTATAGCTCAGATTATGGTAAGATATGTACGGATGTTTTTCTATGTGTTGAGGATTACATCAGTAAGTTATTAGGTTTTAAAGGTGATGTTGTTAAGGCTCTATCCCTAACATTACCGTTAAAGTCTTCAGTTATTAAAGTACCTGAGGTTGGAGACTATGACTATTATACAGTTATATGGCCATATACTATAATTCTCAATAAAAGAGATCATAAGTTAAAGTGGTTATATCGTGATACGAGTTTAAAAGTTCATGAGGTAGAGGCTATCGACGCTAGTAGCGATTTAATCAACATTATGTCATTAGGTGATGGCGCGGTACTATTTCTTAAAGATAGTTTAAAGACTAAAGCGGTAATATCATCACCGACTATGGAAACTACTAGAGTTATAATAGGTGACTCGATCTGTTACGATAACGTCAATTCTATATACTCAGTAGAATTTAGTGATAAATTCTATCTTCGAAGATATGACGAACGCGGGAATAAGGTTTTTGAGAAAGTTATTCAGGGTCCAGAAAGTATAAGGTCTGTTAGTTGCTTCCCCATGAGAGGCGGGGGCGTATTATTTAACATATCAACTAGGTCTGATTCTTGGGTTATAGCAAGTGATAACCGTTTAGTGAATGTTCAGAGGTTTAAGAACGTTCTTAATACTATCATCAGTCTTCCATTAGGTTACAACATAGCTTATTCAGATAATGACCTCTATATTTTAAGTAGGTTTCAAGATTCTATTAAGGTATTAGGTCCTTATAGTAAGCCAAGCGTTGGGAATGTAGTATTTACTGGAGCAGTAGATGGTTTTGGTATAATGATGATCTCAGATAATGATGTACTTCAAGTAAATTCTTTAGGTAATGTGATTTCTAAACAGAGATTTACAGGGATTGAAAATATTTTAAGAGTTAAACACGTTCAAACATCATTACCTTCATCAATAATCTTAATTAGATCTAAATCAGCTTCGAAGGTCTATACATTTATTGATGGAACGCCTGTTGAGTTGGAACCTTCATGCCTCGGTATAGTAAGTGATATAGTTGATATTACCTATAATAAGGGAGTTCTATGTCTTAATAGCATAGATGGATCTCTAGTTTGTATATCGCCATTATACCTAGACTGGATCCTTAAGAATAAGTTAAAGTATTCAAAGATTTATATTAAGAGTTTAGGAGACCTCATCAGTATTTACGATAAGGTAAGATCGTCCAATGATTTATCGATGATTTTCGGCCTTGAAGTACCTATTAATGCGGAGATCTTGGAGGAAGTAATGCATCTAGATAGTTTCTTTAGGTCATTACTAGCTTCAAAAGTTAAGAAGGATATAGCTACCAGTTTGGAGAGAGTACTTAAGAAGTTATTGAAATATAGAGAGATTGTCAATTACTTAGACATGATTTTAATCGAATACCGAGATCATTTAAGGGCAGGATATACATCATTAACTAACGCTACTACATCTAAACTCCTTCCCGTTAGTAATAGTGCTGAAGTACATCCTAGTATTCTATGGATTTTAGATCAGGCGGTTGACTGGTTAAGGAATATAAAGGATGTCAATGATAAGTCGTTAGACATAGTTATTAAGAATATAGCAAAGTTATTAGGAGTTATTGAATTATTAAATGCCGAGCAATTAGTGTTGAAGAACATCTTAGAAGCGCTACCTGAGTCCTCTAACAAGGTTATACTCAAGAACTTAGTAGCTTGTATGAAACATAAAGATACACTTATGTATGATATTTCAGTAAATGTTTTAAAAGAGTTAGGTTACGCTCTTCCAGTTCTAGAAAATAAAGTGAAGCTTATCATAAGCGATGTTGCAAAGGTCTTAGAAATCAAGGATACTATAAAGCATATTGAGGATCGTTATAACTATTATTTAAGTAATGCTGATTTCGATGAGTTAATAGAGTATTTAAAAAGGCTTGAGGAACTCTTAAGGACTATAAAAGAACTTAATGATAAAGCACTTAAGGAGGGACTTTCTATCATGCTTGATTCTGAGTTTAGGTTTAAGGTATCTCAATGTATTGCTTCAGAGCTACTCCCTGCACAACTATATGAATGTAAAAATACTTTGACATCTATATTTGAATGTAATATAAAGTTAAGGGAGTTGTTGAATGATGCGTATAAAATAGTGAAACCTTCTAAAATTATTGATACTAGTATTATTGACAATAAAATTAGTAGTTATAGATCTTGTGAAGATAGGATAAGAGATTTGATAGAATTAAAGAGTTTAATAAACACTTTAGTGAGTATGGAGTATGAGTTAACTAAGATTACTGAAGAATTAACATCTATGCAGTACATAGGCCAGGCTTTTGAAACTAGCGTAGATAACGTGCGTGAGGCGATTAAGAAACTTGATAGACAACTTGCTAAGACCCTTATAGAAGAACTTAAGATTAAAGTTAAGGAGTTGAAGGAGATTAATAATAATTTAGCGAAGCTTCAATCATTTAAGGGAATTAAGCAACTCAGCCCTATGTATAGGGAGATAGATTACGTAATAAGTGAGGTTGTTAAGTATATAAGCTCTGGAACTCTTGAAGACTTACGTAAAGTACGTACTAATATAACTAGGACTGTCAGTAGATTAGATGTCGTACATGAAGCTATAGAATCATTAGAGATACCTTTAAGGGAGTTTATCAAAGATTCTGAGAGGATAAATAAACTTATAGCTACTATTTTAAAACATTATCTGATTAGCTCAATACTCAACGATTTTGATTTAGGTTGGAAGGAATTTAATAAACTAACGAATCTCTTTAAAGCATGTGGATCTAAGTTAAGGACTCTTATCGAAAGAGTATCTCAAGCAGGTAATATACTTAAGGACATAGGTTTAGAGCAGACATTAAGCCTCCTAAATCCAGAGATATACGTTGATGAAATTACTAAGGAGTTAGAATTAGAATCCATGCAGGGTATAAATGAGAGTCTTCAAAAGATACTACAGAAGATTGATTCCAGAATCAATATTCTCAATAAATTCTGTATGGAGTTAAACTATGTGAAGTCTACATTAAGTAGGTTAGAAGATGAGGTTAAGAATAGATTAACAGTTTATTTAAATAACATATTTAAGGGTTACAGCGAGTTAAGAAATGTTACAGAACTAAATGACCTATTACTAAAGCTATCACATATAACATCACCAGAGGTACTGAACAATATTATAGAATTTGACCTTAAGATAAAAGAATTTAAGGAGATTAAGAATACCCTTACGTCGAGATATGCCAAGCAAATTACTGACTCCATCATGGATAAAGTTTTAGTAGCTGTAGGTAAGTTGAGGTTTGATGAAGCTGCTGAACATCTAAGAACATTTTCAGAGGTTATATTAGGGTTAAAGCCTACAGGTCTTGATGATATTATTAATACGTTAGAGATTAATGGACTTAACATTAATGAAATTAAAGAGATTAAGTTAGTTAACGATCCTGTCAAGCAAGTAATGGAACTTAATAAGTTACGAAATATAAGGGTCTTAATAGAGCTTTACCCGAAGGTCGTCACTAAGTCTATCTCCATATTGGGTAGTATTGATAGAGGCATCTATATTTCTAGGCTAGCGTACATCATGATCGACAAATTAAGCATTGAACCTGACTTAATATTAATGTCCTTAGACTCTGTAAAGTCTGACAACTTAGTAGATGTAATATTATCTATGTTAATCAATGCTGGTGAACATGTTTATGGGAAGTTAGGTAGTATTGATCGATATTTAGGAGCCCACGCTATTATGCTTAAAATTTTCGAGGATTACCCCGCGAGTGAGACTTCCTGTAAGGATGCTGCCGGAGGAGCTCTTGAAGATGTTAGTAGGTTATTCTGCGAGTTGGAGAACTTAGAGCTTGCCATTCCTTATACTACCTTATATTGCATTAAAGATGGGGTTGCTTGTTATAAACTGTTAGGACTACTTGGTGGATATTATAGTAAGGTGTTAAAACACTTCTTGAGTCATCTTTCTAAGACTTTTAATACTGAGTTCAAAGATGCTGACCTAGTTATCGTAGAGTACGTAGTTAAACCCTATTGGAAGTTAAAGAAGGAGGTTTTCGAAAAACACTTGACTAAGTTAATTAACCTCCTAAGTAATATGGCTGTAGAATTAGAACGTTATAAGGACTACTTAGGAGGGTATGTCTCAAGAACCTCTGCTATTGAAATTTTAAGGGCTATAGAGTATATCCATAGAATGTTAAATGATAAGGAGTTTTACCGTAATGAGCTTCAAAGAGGCTTACAGTATGAGGCTTACGGAGAATTAATAGTTGGTGAAAGTAGCAATATTACGTTGAAGATATGTAACAGTCTTAACCTCCCTCTAGATGTTAATGAGATAACGTTAAGATTAGAGAACTTCTACGAAATTAAGGAATCCGAAGTTGGCTTAATAGAGCCCGGTAAGTGTAGGGAGATAAGGCTAACTCTGCCGAAGTTAATTTTTGATGAGAGATTCTTAGAGAGAGGTAGGGAATTGAGGGCTATAGCTCAATCATTTGCTAGGATTCCGAAAGTGTATGAGAAGTATACGTATGTGGTTGGTCATGATATCTATATCCCGGTAGTTTACTATGGCCTTAGGAGTAACTTGATGAGGTATCTTGAAGACCTACGTAGTAAGATCTCAAACATTGAAATACCGTATACATTACATGAGGCATTGCTTGGAGCTGGAGGTAATAACGTAGTTTTAGTAGGTATCAGCAGAGATGATGGTAAAAGGGTTGTAGTTAAAGTTCCAGGTTTTTTAATGGATTTAAGGAATATTCCTTCAATATCGCTGTCTATTATCGAATCATGTATAGATTACGCCAATAGGTGCACTGACGCTACTAGGGCATGTAGTAATAAAGTTGCTAGGGTACGTACTATTGAGATTAATCCCCCGTACGCTGTAGAGGACTATGTAGAGGGTATGACTGTAAGAAGTATATTGTTGAGTAAGGGATCGTTAACTAAGGATGATGCTATACATATAGCTATAGAGGTTGGCGAAGCGCTTGAATGCCTTCATAAATTTGGAGTATTTCATAATGATGTAAGACCTGAAAACGTAATGGTAGTTAAGGGTAGTGTAATATTGATAGATGCGTGTATAGATGAGGTTTGGAATATGATACGATCAGGAATCCCGTCAGCACGTCTGACATCATCATCAGTTGGTGATAGAATAGATGAAGCATATACACACCCACTAATACTGAGGAAGTTAAGAGAAGGTAGTCTCACAGCTGAGGATCGGGCTATGTTGGACGTATTCCAGCTTGGTTTAATGATTTATGAGATGATCTTAGGGTATAACCCTATGTTTAAGATTAAGAACGCTACGGATATAGAGTCTTTAAGGTTATTACCTCCATATCTTTCGGAACTAGAGAATCTCCTAATATCGGTAGTTTCACCTACGAAACTACCAGAACTCAGTATTAACGAGTTTGTTAAAAGACTTAAGAACTTCTTATGAGTGTGTCCGTATGTCTAGCTCAATACAACTCAATCTTTCAGAGAGCCTCAGGGGTGTATTGAGTTATAATAAGCTTACGGATAGGACCTATATTGATAGTGATAGAGAATGGGAAATAATGATAGTTGAGTTAAAGCTTAATTATAGCTGTAATAAGCTTATGGCTAAATGTTATGAGGACTTTATCATAAGACCTGACTTACAATTTCTGGGCAAGGTTAGCGTGTATGTTAAGTTAGAGGTTATGGAGTCTGATGGTAAGCTCAGTACAGAATGTAAAGATGGTTTGAGGGTGAGGGTGGGGGTAGATAGGGGTAGGGGTGTAGGTAACATTAGATTAGTTTATAAATTAGTTGCTAGACCTTTAGGGGTAGGTACCTTCTCATGCGATTTAACATTATTCACGGAATCTGAGAAGGGTATATCCACACGTTTGGTAGGACCTATAAGTACTGTAGTTGAAGCTCTTAAGGCTTTTGATCTATTAGATATTAATGTGAATCCGGAAAACCCTGAATACTTCCCTGGCGATGAACTATCAGTTTCTTTAAAATATTATTCAAATTATGATGGGTTAGCTCTGCTAAGGGTTGGTGGAGCTGTAGATGAAATGTCCGAGAAGTTAGAGCTTAAAAGAGGTAGTGGTGGTGAGTGGAGTAAGGTATTAACCATCCGGGATTTTAATAAGAGGTATTTATCAGTAGTAATAGAGATTCCTGAGTTAAATGTTAAGACGATAAAGAATATAGATATGAATATTACGCCGCAGAAGATTAATATGGAACTTATAGAAGTTTCTGATGAAGCGGTTATAGGCAAACATATGCGGTTAAGAATTAAGGTAGTTAATAAAAGCTCATTATCTGGAAGTTTAATCAGGTTAAACATTAAGGTATATGAGCATTATATAAGGAGCGAGGTGAGACTAGATCCAGGGGGTTTTAGGCTGATAGAGTTTACTACTCCATTAATAACTTATAAATCACTTAATGATGTCTCCGGATATATAGAATTAACGGATTTAACTTCAGGGCATGTTATACTTCAAGAGTTAAAGCTTGAGAAGCCTAAACCTCCTGTATATCTTAACTTAAGTAAGAGTCATGTAATATATAGCTCAGCAAAGAGATATGAATCTGAGATTATCTTAAGTAATAACTTAGACGGTGAAATTAGTATAATTATGGCAATGGAAAAAACTCCTATTTGTGATGTTTCTCTTCAGCAAAGTACTGTGACTTTAGGACCTTTAGCTGAGGAGAGAGTTGCTGTATTGTTTACGCCTCGTAGTATAGGTAATGATAAATTAAGACTTTCTCTAAAAGTAGAAGTTGAGGGGAGCTTAATTTACGAATACTCTGAAGAGTTATTAGTAGAAATTCGTCCAGCGTTTAATGTTCTTGACGTATCCGTACTTAATATTAGGAATAACAATGTTATTAAAGGTCAGGAACTGACAATCCGTTTACACTTTAAGGTATTATGCGATGAGTTAGTAGAGTTAAACATCTCGGGTAAGAATTTAGAAGTTCGTGGTAGTACATCCATTATGATCCCGCCTGAGGAGGTGTTAGTGAGTGCCGTAACTGTAGGTTACGGTGAGCCTACGATCACTTTAAATGATGGGTTATATAGTGTGGAGGTGAAAGTACCTATAGTAATAGTTAAACCTGATTTAAGTGTGGAACAGGAGGTGAAGGTTATTTACGGAGGCATTAAAAATGCAGTGTTCTTTAAGGTTAATAATCCATACGATACCGAACTTAAACTTACTGTAGGTGTAGATGAACCTAAAGATTTTATTAAGGTATTAACTAAGAGTAGAGAGATATTCCTTAGACCGCATTCCAGCATGCGTTTCGATATGGAATTCGCCGGATTAAGACGAACGGACAATTTAACACTTAACTTAAAGTTTAAGGTTTCTACTGAGGCTGAAGAGTATGTATTCGTTAAGACCTTTGACTTTATAGTTGAAGATCCTGTAGAGCTAGAGGTAGTAGGAGGTAGTAGGAATATATTTATCCCTACAGTTAATCAGTATTCTTCAGTTCTTCAAGAATTAAACATACCGATACATATGAAGATTTCAGTTAAAAACCGTGTTAAACAATTTATAGATGATGTTAGGATAATCCTTATGTATAGGGAGGCAGGTAATAAAGTACTTTATGATAAGAATCAATCATTACGTCCTGACGGGCTCACCGAACATCTACATACATCCGTACCTTACAACATTCTCACTGATGTTATTACAGTCCTGTATAGGGTGGTTGTATCTGGGTATTACGTCATGGATGGGAAGCTTACTGAGATTCAAAGTATTAGGTATACGCCTATAGTCGTAGAACTCAGTAAGTTTAATTCAGAGGAATGTCCTTACCCATACGTTAAGTCCGGAGATAGCACTTACCTACTAATACCTATTAAGGCAGTGCCAGAGGTTTGCGGGGATTTAACGAATTTATCTTTACTGCATAAAGAGTTGGTAGAATCTTTATATGATATAGCATTAAAGTATGTTGAGAAAACCCCTGAAAGCATTTGGGATACTATTTCCTCAGTAGTTTTCGGGCAAAGTATCTACATGAAGTCACAATTCAGTACTAAGTTAAAGTCTTACGAAGATATAGTATTTAGGGTTAAAGGTATTGATATCCTCCCCGCTATATTATGGAGGACAACACTAGCTAAACTAGCTTCTCATAAGCTTGAGCATCCTCGGGTAAACTTTAATAAGGTAGGTATCCTCGTACCAAGTTCAGAGAAACGCTTTCATACTATAAGGAATGAGTTTTACATTAATTTACTTAATCTAGTATTCTACGGTGATGACAGAAGTAAATTGTGGTTACGGAGTCATATAGAAAATAATGTGAGAAACTTATGTATAGATCCTCTATACCTTATATACATATTAAATGGTGGAGAGCATATAAAGTACGATAAAGATATAGTTGATAGGTTAGCGAGAGGAAAGAGATTCTCGGATCTCTTAATTTATTTAGCGTTAGCTGATCAGGGAGCGTGGTTATTTAATGAAGAGTTAGTTGAGGGTACTAGGAAAGTTCTGATTGAGAATTCCCAAGCAGTGTTATCCAGAAATAGTTCTAAGGTAGCCTTATCTATAATCTTAAGTAGGGTTATCACATTACTATATAAGAGAATTTTTGGGTGATGACTTTTTGAGTAGTTCTGGAAGTAGTTCATTAGAGGATATTCATGAGGAGCTAAAAGCTATTAGGAAGAAGGTAACTTTATTAGAAAGTCATTTAGATGAGTATAGACGTAGATTAGAAGATATTACAACAGCTTTAAAGAACATACTTTCGGCAGTGAACATATTGGACGGAAAGATTGAGAAGACTAAGCAAGAACTTACTGAGCAGATATCAGCGTTGAGAGGTCAGGTAAAGTCATTGAATGAGAGGGTTAATGAAGTTGAGAAAAACCTCGATGAACATCTAGCAGAACAGGATAAAGTTCTACAGAAAAATAGTGAAGCCCTCCTGAATAACCTCGCTATGCAGTTCGTAACTAATGTAATTACTAAGACTGCCGGTACAGCTCATGTAATACTGAGTCATTTAAATGATAAACCATTCATCGTAGTTGAAGATTATGAGAGTATATTCATGATCTTAATTTCTACAGAAATTACTCATGAAGATACTGAGGTTTTAGAATCCATTAAGACCATGCTTAAAGAGTATACAGATAAGGACGTAAGATATACCATCTTAACAACAGATGTGAGTAAGGCTGAAAGTCCTGCTTGGCTATATGCATTACAGTAACTTAGAAATATTATCAGTAATATTATAAGATAGAAGCAGTTTTCAATACATAATTAAGCACTATGCCTTAAAGTTAATCTAAGAAGAATTAACTAATTTAAGTTTCATTTTAAAATCTACCCTACAATCCAGACCTAACCGATAGCCTCTAAGTCTAAAACTACATAGATTATTAGTATTTCAGCTATGTCATTAGGTTCTAAGGATGTCTTAATCTCCTTTCATACATTATCTCCCATCTAAGGATATTCGTAGTTGGTTGTGAGTGCTTCTTAGCGTTATGAGGGATTAAACCTTAATCATCCGTAGTGTTTCTAACCTTAGCTATTACTGATAAGTTCAGCTTCCTCCCACGTTTTATGATGATGTAATCTTCAATACTTATTAACTCTTTAGCGATTTTACTTACTAAGTCTTTAATTTCTACATTATCATATATGACCTTACAACCTAGTATTAAACCGGTTAAAAAGCTCCTAGGTACTACATTCTCTTCGAGGGACTTAACATCTAATACAATAATATCGAATGGCTTACTACTTCTTAAATCCCTTAACGACTTAGATATACTTAACTCTAACTCAAACTTCTCACTAACGCTACCCAACTCATCAATAACTACTAGTAAGTCTAAGTCGTTAGGACTCTTTGAGAAGGTACTACTACCGAAGATTACTAAAGCTTTTAATACCTTATTAAAGGATTTAAGGACTTCTGTAACCCTATATAATACCTCTTCTTCTAAGATAATCCCTCACCATCTCAACGACCTTCTCAGCTAGTGAGATATCCTTCTCAGCTATATCCTTCGTAACTATATCCTCAGGCCCTAACACCTCACCCCTAAGTAGGAATGGGTATCGGGCTCTAGTGTAGTATTCTGTAAGATACTCTAACGCCTCAATAACTACGTTAAACCCCTCACCTAATTCATCTTTAAAGACATCGTAGAAAACCGCAATTAATTCAGGTCCGTGATTGTAGACCACCCTTCGTTTAACTTCTAATAAAGCCTCCACACACTTCTCAACACATTGTTGTGCGTAGAATACAACTTATGGATAGTCCTCAAACATTAGTGCCCTCCTACACCTATCTAAATCCTTCAAAGCCTCCTCAAAATACTTCTTAGCGAATTTCTCAAATACTACCATCGTAACTCCATACACTTCCTAACTACTAAGGTTAAATTCCTTTTGAGGGTGTGAGCTACCCCGTCCTAAAGGGCGGGGCTTCCAACGTTTAGCTGGGCTTTACGCCTCCAGCCTCATCTGCTGGTTTGGGGGGCCCACAGCTCCCCCATCCCGTAGAGCTCATTACCCTACTGGCTAATGCTGTGCTACCTCACACCAGCACCACGAGCTAGGTCATCGGGAACATCCCAAAGCTTTAACCGCAATGGAAACCTAAAAGTCTTTCTCTTCATCCCGCCATGAAGAGCGAGGTTTTCAGGTTATAACTTAAGTTATGTAGAGCCAGAGAAGTGCTACTATTAACTGAGCTGTAGTTATTATTAGGGCTACCCTCAACCACTCACCCCAACCAATCCTAACCCTCTCCTTCTCAGCTATTGATACAGCTATTATATTTGCTGTAGAACCTATAGGTGTGTAATTACCTCCAAGTACACCTCCGGAAAGTAATGCAAAGAATATCTCTTTACTAATTAAGCCTAAATTATTAAGGAGTATTGCTATCGGTGTCATAGAAACTATAACTGATAAGTTATCGAGTACTGAGCTTAGGAGTGCTGATGATAATAAGAATGAGGTTAGTAATAATGATGGGTACTTAATATATGATAACGTATATGCGATCTTAAATACTGCACCAGTATATGTTAGTGAGTAACTGAGTATGAATAGTCCTATGAAGAATAGTATTGAAGACCACTCCACACTCCTCTCAAGAAGTTCTGAAATCTTCTCAGGAGGTACATTCATTAATGATATTACTAAGAATATATACGGTATGAATGATAGGAGTGCGTGATGATCTACCTCTGACCCTGAAATTAATGTTAGGTAGGTACATAAGTACTCACTTAAAACTATAGTAGTTATGAAGAGTGTTAGAATAATTAAACCTCTGTAGATTAGTTTAAGTTCTTTCTTACCGACCTGGATATAGTATGAACTTACGAAGGCATCAATACCCCCTGAGAACTTGTTAAGAGCGTTAGAGAGGTTTACAATCACATCCCTCTTTAACGTGATTACTAATAATGTAAATACTATGAGTGTTATTAGTGCTAATGGAAAGCTAAATCTAACATATTCACTTATAAGCATGTTGGTTGTAAAGAATAAGTATATTCCGATTGGATTACCTATAGGTAAAGCTATACTCCCGGTATTAGTAGCTAAGACTGAAAGTATTATCAATGGTTTAACATCTATGTTGAATAACTTACTTAACTCAAACATCAACATAGTTACGTAGATTATACTTGTAACTTCATCTAATAATGCAGCTAGAGTAAATGCTAGTATAAATATTAGGGTAAGTAAAATTGTTGGATTACCCTTACTAACCCTAACCACATTAACTGCTAAATACTTAAAAACACCTAGTTCCCTAAGTACTCCAGCTAAAGTCATAGAACCTATTAAGAATAATATTAAATCCCACTCAATAGCTGACTTAATTAAGTTCTGAGGTGGTACTAATCCAAGAATGACAACCATAACTAATGAGAAGAATGCTGCAGCAACCCTCCACTCCATCCTAAATATAGCTACAACTATTACGAATAAGAATAATGTTAGAGCTAATGATTGATGGACAACAGCTGTAAGTGAGTTTATGTTAACCTCATAATTACCCACTTCTTCATGCCAATAAGTAATTAACTTACTACCAACTTCACTCCCTCCATCAATAACTATAGAGTACATTATGATTAAAGACGTAAATAGTAACACTATAAACGCTATAGAGAGCTTATATACTAATCTCAAAATACCATCACCTAAACACTTATATAAATCATAGAGTACCTTATAAGGCTAACTTATAAAGTGGTTAAATAAGATTGTAGAATATGTGTAGTTGGAATAGCTATACCTACTAATAGCTCCTCAATCCATCTACTGAACATTAGATTAAAATCTTAAATAATGTTTAAATTAATTTAGAACGTTTGTTTAGTATCTATGACAGGTAATCTTATATTCCGTCCCAATCTAATAATTAGAGTGTGAAAGTGTGTTAAGCCCTGATGATGTGGTATCGAATATTAGTCAATACGGTGTTAGGTGGTTAGATCTTCAGTTTACAGACTTAGTAGGGGTTTTAAGACATGTTACAGTTTCTGTGAAGTTACTAACACCTAATGTATTTAGTGAGGGTTTAGGTAAGCTTGACGGTAGTAGTGTTAGGGGG
>JAJHRE010000059.1 GCA_020832985.1 Desulfurococcaceae archaeon
AATTTTTTAAATTATATATGAAGTGGTAGTTAGTGGATGTAATGTCAGTAAATGTTTTGATTAGAGAAGTTAGTGAGGAAGATCTGAAGAAAGTCATTGAAATAAATATGGTATCATTACCTGAACACTACCCATTCGACTTCTGGTTGGACCACCTACGTACTTGGGGTAAGGCTTTCTTACTAGCTGAGGTTAATAATGAGGTAGTTGGTTATGTCATGTGTAGGGTTGAGACAGGCTTAGGATATATAAGGAGGGGTATAGTTAAGTTAGGACATATAGTCAGTATAGCAGTCCACCCCAACTACAGGAGATTAGGTATTGGTACTAGGTTAATGCGGGAATCGATGAAGAGGCTTAAGGAGTATTATAATGTTGAGGAGGTGTACTTAGAAGTAAGAGTTAGCAATATACCGGCAATCAGGCTTTACGAATCTCTGGGGTTTAAGAAGGTAAAGATCATTAAACACTACTATCTAGACGGTGAAGATGCTTATGTGATGGCCATAACAACCTAGGCCTGAGGTAGGATTCATACCACCTAAATAGGTTAGGTCCTACACAACAATCAACATCTCTAAAGGGATGATGAACTCTCTACCGTCCCCTAAGTCTTAAATATATTATTAAATGAGGTTTTGTTTGGATGGTTATGAAGTATCTATTTATTAGATTACAGGCCGGGTTAGCACATGGTTTACTAGGGTATTACTATGCTATAACCGATACCAGTAGTTTCAACGTTAGTAGTAATCCTATAATGGTTAGGGTAGATCAAAGCATAAACTTCATATGGTTTGAACCACCATCTAAGAATTTCAACAGTATGGATTTCATGGTTGAGTGGTATGGGTACTTAGATATACGTAAAGATGGCTATTACATCTTATTTATGGAGTGTGATGATGGTTGTATTATGAAGTTAGGTGATGAAGTCTTAATCAATGGTTGGTTTGAACAACCACCAACACTATACTACTCAGAACCTATATACCTGAGTAAAGGTTCTTATGAGGTCTACATAAGGTACTTTAATATCGGACCATTCGGTTTGGTAAAGCTTGGTTGGGTTACACCTGAAGGACGTGTTGAGGATATACCTACAGAGTATCTATATACTAGGAGGGGCGATAACGTCATAGTTAAGGGACTCCCTCCAGGAAGTGTAGTTGAGGTATGGAGTAGTAAGATGTTGGATAAGGCGGTAGTAAGTGATGGTGGTATGGCGTTCTTAAAAGTCTTTAGAGACCGACCTGTTGATGGATACTTTAGAATATTAAACAATAATGAGGTAATTCAATCACCGATTATTAGGGATATATGGGGTGGTGATGTATTTGAAGTTAGGGAAGTTTCATGAATGTATAGTTAAGGGGTTTACTCGGGATATACTCTACCATTAGATAGTATCCTAAACTTAAAGGCCCTGGATTAATAACTACTGAAGTACCTAATATACATACACCTATATTATCGTGGTAATGTCCTGTAAACACGTACTTTACCGAGTACTTCAATATTAGATCTCTCACTTCCTTCAATCCACTATGGAAATTATTCAAAACATTATCTAAACAACCCTTAGGTGGGAAGTGGGTCACTAGAATGTCAAACCCTCCTACAGCGTTGATGTATTTATATAACCTCCTTATAGATTGATGAGCAGCTAACCCACCAACACATCCAATCCTAATACCATCCACATCAACTACAACACCGTCTGAAAGTATATTTAATTCCCTCGCACACTTAGTTATATAGATATCATCGCATTCACCAGGTATTAATATTAATTTATGACTCTTTAGCTGCATCACATTCTTCAAGTCTATATTGATATCCCCACCTATAATGATAGCTTCAACCCCTAACTTACTGGATTCGATCAATAACTTCCTGAAGTTGTCTTCAGAGCCGTGAATATCGACGCAATAGATAATTTTCTTACGACGTGAGTGGCTGTTTAAACTTTGTTCAGTATTCATAATCTCTACCACCTGGTATGTTTATAGGGGCGGTAGTACCGTATGTGATGAGCGTGAATGAAGTTGCTAGAGCTAGTATATCAGCTAGTGTCCCCGTATTTATGTTGTTAATCCTTAAGTACTTATCTAATGAGTTCTTTAATAAATTCTTAATTTTGTCATTAGGTAATGAACGTATTATGTTGGAGTATGATTTGATTAAGGTTGCTATTGTAGGGTTAAATCCTTTAAGTACTTCACTATCTAAGAACTTACTTAGTAGGTATAATTGTGTCTCACTAATACATTCTAGGATGTTCGTAGCTTCATCACTACATAAGTTTTTCATGAATCTATATACGTCTAATGTTACTTCATAGTTATTAATTACATCATATATTACTAAATCCCAGTAACTTGATTCTATAAAAACTTTAAGAAGTGTGGTACTACCTACGTGGTCACGGTTCCTAATGTCAGGTATTGAACCGATATACTTGTTAGCATATGATGGATTGATAGTCCGTAGTGCGTTGTAGAAATCTTCAGCATCTTCATTCGCTATTTCAGAAAGTACTAACTTAGTAGCCTCTCTAGTAATTAGTAGTATATTTGTACAGTCATTAACATACTTAAGAGTATGTACTAACGGTATTGTCAGGATTAAATATCCTAGGCATGTGTTAGTACGGATATCTGGATTACTCATTATGTTATTAACGGACTTCATAATCCAGTATCCTATCCTAACCTTATCATCACGTCTCTGAAGTATCTCCTTATATAGTTTATAGAGTTCCGGTACTGTGCTTATGAACGCACTAATGCTTAAGTTCTTAATACCCCTTAAGTAACTTACTGTTGAAATCTTATTAGGTGTTAAAGCCTCAAGCAGTAATCCTAGGGATAGAGCTGATATTACGAACTCAGTTGTTGGCATAGGTTAAACCTAAAATACTTAACCTATTACGTAATTCACGTAAATCCTACTAACCTCATCCTTCAACGATTCATACCATCTATTACCTAACGCAACTACGGCATAGAGTCCTACAGGTGTTGCCTTAGCCTTCTTTATAAGTCTTATTAATGCCTGGCTAGTCCTACCACTACGTAGTAAGTCATCAACTATTAACACTCTATCGTTACGTCCTAAAACGTTTGACGGTATGTAGAGATTAGTTACTAATGGTGGTTCTCCTGAAATATAACTGACTTCATAATAATCGGATACCCCTATATCTAACCTCCTCTTAGCAACAACTAATTTAGAGTCGAAGATCTCTGAGATCATGACTGCTAATGGTATACCATCAACTTCTACAGTAGCTATAGCTGTCGGTTCTAAATCATTAAATACACGGTAAGCTACGAGTGAAAACAATTTTAAGTAATCTATATTGTATATGAGGTTTGCAATACCTATGACTGAGTTATCAATGATCTTTATATTCCTCTCAACAATCTTCCTGATAATATCCTCACTTAATATCTTATCGAGTAACTCCTTAGCTCTCTCCCTAGTTGGTAATATCCTCATCTTAACATACCTCCATAATGTAGGGACTGAAAGACCAGTAATACTCTCTAACTCCCTATACTTGAATAACCTTCTCAATATCCTTAAAGCATCTACAGCTTGGATTCTAATGTCATATACCATAGGATAATCACCAATTCTACCACGAGATAATATATATCAGAACATATTAGTTTATCTATCATTATAACGTATAAACTACTTAACAAGTTTACAGTACTCGTTTAGAGTGAAGCTATATAAGGTATTATCTTGAGAGTTAATTACATAGGTCATTAGAATGAGAGGACTCACACTACTAGCTACCGTATCACCGGGTAAGTCTAAACTCATGATCAGGAAGCTGGTTAAGGTTAAGGAAATACTTGAGGATAACTTAAATGTTAAGTTGAATTTAATAATTACCGAGAGCAACGATGGTAAGAACCTCATATTCTTAGATGATGAAGTTATTGAATTAGACGAAGATGTAGGTATTGTGAAGATCGTTGATACGATCGTTGAGAAGTTAGGTATTCGTCAATTCTCATTACCACCTGATAACGTAGCTGTTGGTGCTTCATTGAGTAGCAGGTAATACCACTGATATAATGTTTTAAAACTATCTAACATAACCTTAGTACTTCATAGTGATAAAAATATAAAATATATGGTGTAATAATATATTTTATATGGGTGAGAAGTGATGGGTAGTTCTAGTGAGTTAAAAATTATCTATGAAGATGAGGATGTAGTAGTGATGCAGGCTCCAGATGATAAGGGTTTAGAGGACTTAATCATAGGTATAATTAGGAGGAAGGGTAAGCCCGTTACTTGGAAGGAGTTGAGGAAGGAGCTTAGTGGTTTAGCTGGTGAGGATAGACTTAGGAAGGTGTTAATAAGTTTAATTGAGAGGGATATAGTTGTTGAGATGATAGATGGTAGTTTCGGTCTTAAGGGTATGGAGTCGACATTTATACCTTCTAGGATTAAGAAGAGGGTTAGGCCGTTAGTACCGTCGAAGTTTAAAGCTCGTTGGGGAGCTTTAATAAGTAGTAAGGGTAGTATAGCTGCAGCTATTCAAGCACTTAAGGCATCAAGGGAAAAGAAGCAGGAAGTAGGTCTAGCCTAAATTAGGGATTTCATTAATGTGTGAAAAGTTTAAAGTTGTGATTAAAGGTAGGCTTGCATATATAATTAGTGAATCAGGTACTTCAGCATTCATACCTGTTGATAAGTTATGTGAGGTTGCTAAGAGGTTTAATATATGTTACGAGAACTTCAGATGTAATTAACTAATGAAAGTTTAAGCTCTTAAAATGGAATGCTTTGTGAGTAGTTCTAGGTGGTTAAGCTAAACACCTCTATACGTCTGCATCATCAGTAATGCATCATCCTCTAGATTTGGTGATTCGCTAATGAGAACACCAACTACTTTAAAGTCTTTAAGAACCCTCATTAAATCTACATAATTTATTTTAGATTCATTAAGGTTAGTATGCTTTACCTCACCTCTCTCTCCATACTCTATACCGGACATATGGATATGTGAGTTTTTTAATGCATCACTGCCTAACCTACTCTCAACATATTCTAAAATGTTTTTGAATGCTTCGTAACTATTTACCTTACCTAAACTCCTAGCGTATATGTGGGCGAAGTCTATACATGGTAATGCATAGTCTAAACCCTCAGTAACTGCAACTACTTCCTCAACAGATCCGAACTCAGCTAAACCACCCATAACTTCAGGCCTTACCCACATTTTAATACCCTCATCAATCAACTCTTTAATCACTTTCTTCAGGATATTCCTAACACGCTCTACACACTCCTCAGACCTTAGCCTCCCGTAGTACCCTGGATGAAACACTAATGACCAAGCACCTGCTTTAGAACCTACTCTAGCAGATTCCACGATCCTCCTAATAGACGCCTCAACCTTAGAATCCTCCGGTGAGAGTAAGTTTATATAGTAGGGTGCGTGGACAGTTAACACAACACCTAACTCTACAGACACCCTACGAACCTCTAACGCAGATTCCACACTCATCCTAACACCCCTCACAAACTCTATCTCCATAGCGTTAAGACCTAACTCATGAACCCTAATCACACCGTTTAAGGTTGACGGCTTAGCAGTACTATTCGGTATCCCTGCAGTCCCGAAATGAAGCTCGTTAATCATTTAAGAGCCTCACCTGAATTACTTTCACAATACCGGCTTAATTACTTTATAAGCGATGTAATGGTGGGAGGCCTCTGGTAGCGGGGGGTGGACTCTCACGAGGTAGTCTGAGTAGCTACTCAAGCTACCTCGTTTTGAACCACCGACCTCGGGGTCTCTCCAATACAGCCAGTACTGTATTATATGAGCTTCGCGGGTAGGTATTACTGTAACCTACCTCCCGCGGGCTCCCTGGCTACCCCACCCCGCTG
>JAJHRE010000060.1 GCA_020832985.1 Desulfurococcaceae archaeon
GGAGGCATGCAACCCTGAGTTTAAGGGAAAGAAAGGATTCTGTGTTCCATGCCCATCAATACCATCAAATCAAGAACTTGAAGAGTTATTGAATGACTTAAGAAAGGACCTAACAGTTGGTAGGAGATTAGCAATACTAGCTTACGGATATAGAAAGAGTTCTGAAGGAGAGTGATATGATATGGTGTTCCTATCATTAAGTGCTAGGATATTATTAAATGTCGAAGCTTTAAATATGGTTGAAAGCGTAGGTAACTTCATAAGACATAGGAGGGCACCTATAGTTGTCCCGACAAACACCGGGTTCATACTTAAATACGTACCGGTGTTAAGTGGTGAGTCATTAGCCCATGCTTATCAAGAGTTACTAGCTGATCTAGCTGTTAGACTAGGTATTAAGGTATGTGATAACTGTAGAGCAGGTTACTTCATAAAACATTCTGATGACTCAGTACTAGAGGATTGGGCTAAGAAGGTCAAAGATAAACCTGAAGAATTTGAGAAAGCAGTGGTTCAGAATTGTGTTGTCGAGGACATTGGTGGGTTCTTATACGCAGGTGCACAACCAGTTAAGAGAACCTCAAGATTTCAAGTAGGTTACGTTGTGCCTGCATACGATGCTCTAACTACAGCAGCTGTTGAAGCACAATTTCATGTAAGATATGCCAAGGAATTAAAGTTTCAATCCATATATAATATTGAGGTTGGTTCAGCAGTATATGTCTTAGGGTTTAACTTAGATGTAGATGGTATAGGCATTTTAAGTTCTATAAAGACCTCAGAAGGAGTTCCTAAAGAGGAAAGATTAAAGAGGGTAGAGTTAGCTGTTAAGACCTTAGGCTTCATGTTAAGCAACTCATTCTTCGGTGCTAAAAGATCGAGATTTACACCTGCTTGGAAGGTACTTAACGCTGCTGCCGTAGTATCTCATCCGATACCTATAACTGCAGACCCTGCACATACTAAAGATTACGTATTAACTACTATGAAGAAGGTTGAATCATTTAAGAAGTTAGTAAGTAGTGGTACTCTTAAATTTGAGGAGGATATATGGGTAGGTCTCTACAAATCTAAGGATGAAACTCTACCAGAGGTTAAAGGTGTTGAAGAAGTAGATAATATCGTGATGTTAATGGATAAAGCCCTCGATAAGATATTGAAGATGATTAAGTGAGTATAATGCCTAAGGTAATACTAGTTAAAGCTAGGACTTTATGGGGCTTTAGTATTAAATATCCTACTCAAACAGCAATGCAAGACTCTATACCTTTACCACCACCAACTACAGTCTTAGGCGCTTTAGCAACACAGTATGCTAGATATAATAAACTACCTGAAACACTAAAAATAGGTACTAAACTGTATAGCTCCGCAGTAAAGCTTCTATTAGACAAGATCATCAAGTACTGTACCTCAGGTCTTAAATATTCATCAGCCATCAAATACAGTGATATAAGTAGGAGTATAATGCTCATATATCAGAGATATAAAGAACCTAAGTTTCATTTTGCAGCTCAATCAACGAGTAAGGTATATACATTAATGCCTGAAAGTCCTTTACTACTAATCTGCGTTACTGAAGATCCTTACGCAGAGTTAATTTATAAGTTAGCCTGGGGTATATCTTCAGTAGGTAGTAAGGAAGGTTTGGTCTCTGTAACAGATGTAGCTTTGCATGACTTAAAGGTAGTATCTAAAAAAGTAGTTGATACATATTTCATAACACCATCTAATATAGCTGAATGCGTTAAGAACTGTATCGAAGTTGAGTTATGCGGACTCGCACCCGAAAGCTACTTAGCTGATGCCGTATGTAAGAGTACGAGGTTTTTAATACCTGTCCGTGGAGATATTAAGAACTTATTTGGCGGTTCTATGAGAGTTAATGTCGCTGATAACGCTGTAGTAACTGAAATTCCATTAGATGATAAGGAATATACATACATAGTTTTGCCTAAGGAGGTTATTAGCTAATGACTTCTGTGAAATTTAAATTACCACCTAAGGGATTTATAGCACGTAGATTTATTGAAGTTGCAGTATTAGTTCTAGGAAGGGGTATTGAGATTAGAGGGGATGAGTTAGTTATTACTGACTGTATGAATTTCTCTATGAGCCTTAATAACGTAATCAATAACGTAGATAAGGGCATGAATATATTCTTAACAGGTAATGATAGGAAATACATAATAGGCAGGATGGCTAGGATATTGGGATTAGATGTTAGTGGTGAATCCATGCCAATCCATCTCCTGCAGGCACTATCTAAAGTTATTGAAAAGAGCGTTAAGGATGTATGTATTACTAAGGATTTGCAGGAGGAAATCTCATTACTTAACATACTTAAGGTTAATTTCTATGAGTATGGTAGGGCCTATCTTTCAAAACCTAAGGATAAATTCTTAATGATTGATAAATTACCCATATTCCTTCAATTACTCGGGATATTAGGGATACTAGTATCAACCGTAGGGATTATTAAAAATCAAGGTATACGCTACTACGTCCTCCCACCTGAAGGGATACCCCTTAAATTACCGCCGGGAGAGCTTGAGGAAATGCTTAAACATTTTAATACAGCGTATAAGATTCTAAAGAATTATTATGATATGCCTAGGTCTATCCTAATTACTAGATTAGCTATGGAGTTAATTAATACCGGTTGTGAAGATGATAGAATTATAGCTGAGTTGATAGGTATTCAAGAAGGCGGTAAGAGAGCTACTAGAGCTACTGTAGTATCTGTAGAACCTATCTCCACAGAGGGGCTAATACAAATTATTAGGACATCAATCATCGATGAGAAAAACGTTAAAGAATTAGCTACTAAGTTAGGACTATTAATCGACGTAGGTTTACAATCCTTAAGAGAAGGACTAGTCAGTGGGGATAAGACAGGTACCATAGTGCTTAGACTTACTTCAGACTTACTTATGTATGCTAGAACTAAATCTTTAGACTCCCTTTACTCAGCTATATCAATACTTGAAAGATCTAAGGAGTATATAAAACGAGATCCACAGGAATTTAAGTACTTAATAAATACTTTAAAGGAAAGAGGAACTGAACCGAATTTATGGTTATCTGAATTGATTAGGTTAATGAGCATGTTAATTAGGGCTTATGAGGCATCACTACATTGAATAGAGTATTAAATGACTTAGTTATCAATGTAGTTAATGATGTTATTAAGAGGTCTGAAATACCCGTAGTAATATATGAAGCACCTACTGGTTATGGTAAGACCACTTCATCAGTAAACTTTTTCAAAGTTGTAAGTCGTTATGGGATAGCTTCATCACTTATCCATGTATTACCTATGAGGTCTATAACAACTCAACTTTACTGTAAAATACTTAATTCCCTAAATTACAGTAATGATTACTGCAGAGATTTTGGTGTAGATGAGGTGTTACTTAATTCTCTCAAGGGATTAAATATTTCAGAACATGATATCGGCTATCAATTCATGGATTTTATAGATTCCTCGAAATCCCCCTTCTTCCTCAAGACTGTACTTATAACTACGTTCAATAGCTTCTTTTACAACTTAATTAGACTTTCAGTCGGCGAATTTAGGAAGTATAAGAAGCATTATGAGATACCTAGAGCAAGTATCTTCACATCAGCTATAGTGTTTGATGAAGCTCATTTATATGGTGGTGACGCATATGTTGAAAAAGCTGAGAACTCACTACTTACAGCTTTTACAGTAAGTATAAAGTCATTAACTAAGGCCTACACACCAGTACTTATAGAGACAGCTACATTACCAACATACTTACGTGAATTACTAATAACTACTATAACTACTTCTAATATTAGACCGAGGTTAGTAACTTTCAGATTTGATGGTGTGAAATGTGATGAGAATATAAATCTAAGTAAGTCTGAAATTACATGTTATGATAGTGAATATGTGAGTGAGTGTTTAAACATTAGATGGCATACTAGGATAGTAGATGATTTAAATTATGACTTAATTAAAGATTTAATTTATTCAGGATTGAAGGTATTAATAGTTAGGAACACTGTTGAAAAAGCTGTTAACACTTATAAAAAACTTAAGGAAGTCATAGGTAATGTTACCTTAATACATGGTAGGTTTACTGATAATGATCGTAGGATTAAATTAAGCAGGATAATTAGTAGTAGCTCTCCTATCGTAATTTCCACTCAAGTGATTGAGGCAGGAGTTGATATAAGTTTTAACGCTTTAATTACTGATGCAGCTACACCTGCGAGTATCGTTCAAAGAGTTGGTAGGGTCATTAGGAAATGTGGTGATAGGAAGGAAGATAGAGAAGGTTGGGTATATATAATTAAGTCTGAGGGTGATGGGATATATAATGCTGAATTAACTAAATCATTCCTATCTAGATTAAGAGACATAATAAGTCAGGATTATATGATTGAATGGAGACTACCATCAATGAAAGCTATAGATAATAGAATTAGCTATCTCAAACTTATTGAAGAGTTATACAGTAGTTATAAACCACAACCAGACGTTGAAAGATATACGTACTTGATGGATTTAATATCTAGGCCGTTAATCAGTTATGAGGATATATATGAGATAATCACGAGATTTGAAGACTTAACATATTCCTCGTTATTAATACCAGTATACGTTGGCATTGATATTCCGTCATGCGATGGTGTAAGTAATTGTTTAAATGTAGTGTCACGGAACTCTGTAGCACTATCTAGGGATTTCTTGAGGAAATATTTAAGTGATTTAGTTGAGTTAAGCGGTGGTTTAATAGCTATTCTCTACTTAAGATGTGATGATGAGTTAAGTAATTGTGATATTATTAAAAGTTATGTACAACCTGATAAAGTACTTACTTATCAATTATTCTTATGGAAAGTTGTTGGAGAGGGAATTACGTTAATACCATTAGCATTAAGTGGTAGAGCTGAAAATTACTCATCAGAAACAGGTTATGGTGTAATTAAATGATATATGCATGGTGTAACAGCGGTCTTAAGGAGCATTCTCTAAATACAGCTAATACTATTATTAGGGTTAGTAAGTTAAGGAATATGATTAAGACGCTCTCGTTAAAACTTAATTATTTAATTGATGGAAGGTTTGAGTTGAGGGATTATGTATATGAGTTGTTATTACTGACTGCAGCATTACATGATACTGGCAAGGCATGTAGAAAGTATCAGGAGAATGTTAAGTGGGGGGAAGGTACGTGTTCTGCTAATTTTAAATATCATGAAATTATAAGTGGTGCTATGTTTGCTGAGGCGTTAAGTCTAGTACATAATGATATAGATGATAAGCTTAAGTATGTAATAACTTTAGCTGTATTTAATCATCATTACGCTCTAAGACAATTAGACATAATGTGTTCTGATATTAAGAGATTTATAGTAGAGATTAGGAAAGTTGCTGGTGATTTCCTAAAGGAGGGAATTGACATTGTTAAAGACGTATATAGGGAATTAAGATTTAAGAACTCAATTGCCGAACTCTTCGTAAGTAGTTTTGAGGACATCAATATCTCTAACATTGAGGAATATATCAAAGATATATTAACCAGTCTGCTATGTAGGCATGGATATTCATTCATAATTAAGTTCTTAGAGAATGAAGAATTAAATTATATGGCTTCAGTACTTACTGGTGTTGTGAACATTTCTGATACTATAACAGCTTATTGTGAACGGAGGGGATGTGGGGAGAATAGATTTGCTGAGCATCTACTGAGTGAATTAGGAGTTTTATGTAGTGATATTATAAGTAGTAAGGGATAGCTAACTATGTCTTACTTGGTTAGTTGTCGTTTTGTTGTTGTTCCTTTCTCTGATGTTGTTTTACCTCCGCTTAGTTCTAAGGTTGTTAAGTTTGTTGTTGAGGTTAGGGGTGGTAGGGTTGGTGAGTTGAGTAGGTCTTCTATGC
>JAJHRE010000014.1 GCA_020832985.1 Desulfurococcaceae archaeon
GTAGTGAACTCTAATAACCCCTCCTGGAGTCCTCCTCAATACCCTACTTTTAGACCTAGATTTCAGGTTCTGCACCTTCATCAACTCATAATTAATTTCCTAGCAAGCATTTAAAAATTATTCATATTAGATAATATCTTAAGTCTAGGTACCGTATACCATACTCATTAACGATATCTTATTATGTAGTGGTTGGTAAGCTATTATAACTGCTAGGACTAACAGGAATATATTTAACTGATCCTTACCTAAGGTTATGCCAGGAATCCTCAACGGACTAGTAAAAACATTCTCTATGCCGTATGATGTTGAAACATGGAAAACCACTACATTAGCTACTGTAATAGCTGTGAATATAGCTAACCACATAGTGAATAGGTTTAATAGGAATGCATACCTAACCCTCCTTCTTAAGAGATCATACCTACTCTTAATCATCCTTAACTTCTTATCCTTAGGACTTAATTTAGACGCTTTCTCACTTAACTCTTTAATCTCCTTGATGACCTCATCAATACCTGACCTACGTAGTATATACCTTAGGAGTAGGGAGTACGGTACGAATATAGCTATGATTATTGCTACATACAGAGCTACTAACATTATCAGACCCGTAAACGATTTATAACTACATCAACTAATTCTAAAGCTGCCTCCCTTACACTACCCTCCCTATTATAGAGTATGTAGACTGGAACACCTACTAATGTAGCACTAGAGATCGCAAACATTCTGTTCATAATCAGTAAATCACTTAATAGTTTAGGGTCTCCGTAATCACTCCTCTCCCTACTCTTATCCCTAATCTGTCTGTTTAAGATCTCATCAACACTAGCTTCAATAACTACCACGATATCAGGCATTAAGTGCTCAATCACATGACGTGGTAACCCACTCCAATAACCAGTTGAGGTCTTAACCACTGCGTGAGTGTCTATGAAGAATATAGACTCACTACGTAGTTTACATTCGGAGTCGATCTCATACCTAATCCTCTTAGCTACCATCTCCTGAACCTCACGTTGAATCTTAAGCGGGAGTAACCTAATCTCATCTCTAGACCTTACTAAACCTCGTTGTGTTAACTCTTGAAGCATGTAATCACCGAAGTTAATAACCTTCACTACATAACCCTTAGATAACAACTCATTGACAGCTATGTTGAGGACTGTAGTCTTACCAACACCTGGGATGCCGACCACAACTACAGTCCTAACCAACTCACTCACCTATGAACCTCTTAAGTAGTGGGTATGCTTCTAACGCTCTTTCATAAGCTATTATATTATAATATTGCTGTAGTATACCTACAGCTAAGAGTAAACCTGTCCCAGTTCCGAAGGCACTGAAGACATCTGCTATAAGAGCTATTAAAGCAACTATGATAGAGCTTAATATGGTTAACGGGTATATATACCTAGCTAGTAATGACTCAAGTATTTTAGGATTCCTTCTCATACCTGGGATTTCAAGACCTGCCTTGATCAAGTTCTCTGCCTGAGCTGCTGGGTTAAGACCTGCTATCTCCACCCATACATACCCAAACACCACTGCGAGAACTACTAGTAGTACTGAATATATAGAAACTCTTAACGGGTTATAGTAGACTTCTAATAACGAATTAGGTGGTGATAGGTAGGTGATCATCACAGCTAAAGCCTCAGCTAACCAAGGTACTGACTCCCTCAGATAGGTCGAGCTTATGTTATAGAACAGTATTAAATCTGAGAAGAGTATACCGACTAATAATATAGGGATGTTAGTTACGTACATTAATTGTAATGGGACCTTAGCTCTAATACCTGGAGCTCTCTGAGTAGTCACAGGTATGTTAATCTTAACACTTTGTAGGTATGTGAGTAGGAAGACCAGGACTAAAAGAGTTATGAAACCTGTTAATGACGGTAATACCTTATTAACCCCTCCAGCAATACCGTAGAACAACCTCTCACTACTTAACTCACTACCTAACAACCCCTGAATAAGATATGGTAGGAATCCGTGGTACTGATCAGTTCCTGGGACCTTAACTGGTGCTAAGGTATCCCATACTATAGTCCTAGTTACACCAGCAAGGATGAAGAGACTAACACCACTCCCTACACCCCAACCCTTCTGTACAGCTTCATCAATTATTAAGAGGATTAACGCACCTAAGAAGAACTGCATGAATACTGCTAAAGTCAAGAAAATATTTAACCTGTAGTACAGTGCGAACCCTAACCCCTCAACAACAGCTATTAAAACAGCTAATCCCTTCTGAGACTGAGTGAATAGTTTACGTCCTGAAGGATCGCTCATATCTATCTCGATTACTTTAGCACCAACTAATATCTGAAGTATTAAACCAGCGGTGACTATAGGACCTATACCTAACTGTGCTAGAGTTCCTTGCTGAGATGCAAATACTATATTTATTATCGCTGGTAACTGAATCCCTGTAACACCGTAGCTAGCTAGAGGGTATGCTAAGGTACTAGCCATAGCGTAGTATATCGCTAGAGTAGCTAATGTGAAGAGGAGTCTAAACCTTAAGTCAGGCTTCCTAGCAGGTCTAGGAGGTGATGGGATGAAATCCCCTACTACCGCAAGAGCTCTTAAAACACTTGGCAAGTTAGGCTCCCTACCTCTTCATAGTTAGGACTACCTCACCACCTAACTCCTTAATCTTCTCTATAGCTGATTCAGAAGCACTATACACGTAGACCTTAACCTTATAGTTTAAGTACCCTCTACTCAAGAGTTTACCGTACCCTAGTGACTGTAAATCTATAACTACTTTATCACCTTCGTATGTAGCCTTACCCTCCCTCACTAACTTACCGATTAACTCATTAAGTTGATCTAAGTTAATGACATCATACTTACGTTTTAATGACCACGGACTCGTGAACCCGTGTTTCCCATACCAGTCTGGGAAGTATTTTAACGTCCATGACCATTTATGTTTATGAAATCCAACAGCTCCTCTACCACCCCTACTACCACTCTTCCTATGCTGTCCTATACTTCCATACCCATGAGTTCTATACCCCCTATACTTCCTACTCTTCTTCCCACGTCTTACGACCATTTACATCATCCTCTTAACTAATTCGTTTATCTCAGACCCTCTATAACCTAACTCACCAGATGCCTTATAAGGCCTCTTAATACTCCTCTTGAAACCCCCCTTAGGAGGTCTTAACCTGAATATAGGAGTAACCCTAGGTTCTTTATGCCATAAGATCTTACCGTTCATTAACGCCTCAACCAACTCATCAAAAGTAGATACGTTGAATATGTTCTTAAGATCCTCATCAGTGATAGGTTTATCACCGACTAACCTACCCCTACGTATTATTAATTCCTTAAGTACTTTAGGATCTACCTCTCCCCACGTAACCCAGTCCTTAACAACTTCTAACATACCCTTAACACTTTCACTATCTGGGTAAATCACTGCATGAAACTTCCTAGTAAGTCTGAGTAACTGTAAGGTATGTTCAACATCTGGAGGTGCTCCAGACCTACCCCTCAACCTAATAATTAGTAGTAACGTCATGTTACTTACTGACCCCTAGACCAATCATATACTGTCACGAATTTATAGGTATTCTTAAGTGCTTCGTAAGTAGCTGAAACAAAGTTGAGTGTAGTTCTGGTCTCACCCTTAGTAAACGTCCATACATCGTTAATACCTGCATACCTAAGTACAACCTTAGCAGCATCACCAGCGACTAGACCAGTACCCTTAGGCGCCGGTAGTAACCTGATATAAACACTCCCGACCTTACCAGCTACTGCAAACGGTATTGAATGCGGGTCCTTACATAAACACTCCCAACTACCGCATCCCCTCCTCACTGGAATTATGTTTAACTTAGCATCAACTAAAGCCTTCTCTATAGCCTGTCTTAACTGTTTAGCCTTCCCAAAACCGATACCTACATAACCGTTAAAATTCCCGGCAACGACTAGAGCTCTAAACCTAGTTAACTCACCAGCATCAGTCTGCTTCTGAACTATAGAGACATCAACAACTTCGTACTTAAGGTCTGGGAGTAAGTAATCCACTATTTCAGGCTCCTTAATAACTAAATTATTATCGAAGATCTCCTTAATACTAACTATCTTACCCTCCTTAACCATCTTACCCAGTCTAGTCCTAGGAACCCACTCCTCAAGAGATGAACTCATCTAATCACCTAACTGAGAACCTTTAATATATGCTCCTTAACCTCTATGAAATGTTTTGGAAGTTCTATCGGGTTCAACCCCCTACTCAATACTTCTGAAAACCTCTTCTTAAATAACTCCTCATTAGTACTTAGTAATTCCTTAGCATATTCCGCTATATGCTTCCCGCAGATCCTATCATCATCTGGTAATACCTCCTCAGATACAGGTATATCTATACCTGCGTCTAAACACCCTTTAATAGCTGCAAACACTCTAGCACCTTTAGTAGGTCTGTGAAGGCCTATATCAGGTATAGCACTATTAATACCTAACTTCTTCGCCTTCAACCCAGCGATCAACCCTGTCAGGTATGTAGCAGGGGTGTTATTAGGGTCCCCCTTCCAACCAAACTTAAATAAAGTCTTACTATTAACACCAACTAACGTCTTATCACCTCCTAATGAGAACTCAATGAATTGAACGATAGCGTACTTGTTAGTTAGTCTGACTACTAACCTAACCTTCCTCCCCGACTTCAGCATTACATATCTCTTATAGTAGTTAGTCTTACCCTCCCTCCTACGTTTCTTAGGTACCTTATACCTAGGACCTTTAGCCATACATAAACACCCTACCTAATACCTTCAATCCCCATATCACGTAAGTACCTCTTAAGATCTGATAAACTCTTAAAAACCCCACCCTTAGCTAAGACGTACATCCTCCTATAAGTCTTAGAATCTATAACTTCATGATCCCTCAACCACCTTAAATACCTCCTCAACTTCCTAATAGTACTTACCCACATACCCTTCCTCTCAGCCCTAGCACCAGCTTTACCCTTACGACTACCATGCCCTCTCCTATGACCAGCCTTCCGCTTCTTATGCCTCTCCCTCCACCTACCCCTCGAATTACCCTTCTCATACTCAACAGTTATAACTCCATCATCAATAAGCTTCTTTATACCATCCCTAGTTATCACACCAACAACATCATCTACCCTACTAGGGTCTATCCTTATCCTTGAGACACCTACGCCGAGGATCTCAGCTGCAAGACGTTTCTGTAATGTGAGGTCCGGCATCCCTACACACCCTCATTAGCTATTAAGAAACCTTGAGCCCTAGCCTTATCAATAATCTCTAACTTCTTACGTAAGCTAACGTCACTACCTACGTACACTATAACTTCATCAGGTTTAAACATACTTAACTCATTAACATTATGAATTACGACTGGTTTAAGACCCTTAGGATGTAAGCCCCTAATCACGTTAGGTGTTCTATAACCGATAGTAACGATTGGTGGATGACCCTTAAGCTTCAACCTCATAGGGTTGTCCTTACCCTTAGGCCTTCTCCACGTTGGATTATTCTTAAACTTAATGAATTTCCACCATACATTCCTAAGGAACACTAACTTCCTCTTCTTCCTAATTAACTTAACTAAGACCTTCCTATCTAGACGGACCTCACCCGCCATCAGCATACCCCCTCTCATATATGTATATACCGTCTACAAAGACCCTCCTATCTAGGTTTCTAATCTTAGTAGCTCTTTCAATATTAGCTGCTGTCTGCCCAACCTCCTCAATATCAATACCTTCAACTATGATGTCATCACCTTTAACGTAAACCTTAACGTTACCTACGATCTTAGCTACCCTCGGAGCCCTCTCACCTAGGAAGTTCTCTATGATGACCTTACCTTCACCAACCTTCACGCTTATCGGGAAGTGAGCGAAAACCACTTTAAGTTTATATCTAAATCCTCTCAATACACCAGTAATCATGTTCCTAATATGCGCACCCACTGTATAGACTAATGCTTTAGACTTCCTATCCGGGAAGAAAGAATAAACCACCACCTTATTATCAGTAAGTAAGAGATTAACACCCCTAACATGTGAGAAATCCTTAACTAACTCTCCTTTAGGACCCTTAACACGTACCTTCAAACCTTCACATGATACCTCAACACCTTCAGGAATTTCTATAACATCCTTAACTACTGCATCCCTAACCATTCAATCACCTCAATACACGTAAGCTAAGAGGACCCCTCCTATCTTCATATCTAAAGCCTCTCTATGTGAGAGAACTCCCTTAGATGTACTAATCACTAATATACCTATATCCCTAGATGGTAAGTACCTCCTTAACCAGTACGGCATACTCCTCAACTCATTATATGTTACGGAGAACCTCGGTTTTATAACACCTGCTTTATTAACCCTACCAAGTAACTGGACTTTAATCTTCCCCCACCTACCATCATCTATATACTCAAACTCACCTACATACCCGTACTTCTGCATAGTCCTTAAAACCATAGCTATTAACTTAGATGCTGGCCATATAACAGCCTCTTTACGCCTACGCATCTCACAATTAACGATAGTTGTTAACGCATTAGCTAGAGGGTCTATCACTACCATCCAACCACCTCACGAATACTTCTTAAACCCTAATGAATATGCGACCTCCCTAAAACACTGCCTACATAGGTATAAACCGTACTTCTGAATAACAGCATCCTTACTACCGCATCTAATACATACCTGAACTCCACGGCCGTACTTCCTAATTATAGGTTGTTTAAACTTCCCCATTCTAAACCACCTTCACGTTAAGCACCTTCTCAAAAAATATCTGAGCCTCGATCTTAGAGACCCTATGCCTCCTAGGAATACTGGATTTCTTCCTACGCCTACGCATAACCCTAAACCCAGGTCTTTCTAAGGTTATAGCTATATCCATACCGAAAATACCTAATTCAGGGTCATACTTAGCTCCTGGAAGCATTATATGCTCCTTAATCCCTACAGATACGTTACCGAAATCATCAAAACTACTACTCTTAATCCTCCAACCTAAAGCTTCGAACACCATGTTAAGGAATTTAAGCGCTTTCTCCCTCCTAAGGGTTACCACCACAGCTATTGGCTCACCCTTACGTACCCCAAACTCCCTTATAGTCCTCCTAGCTCTTCTAAACGATGGTTTCTGACCAGTTAACATCTCTAAAACCTTAGCAGCCTTCTGTAGCCTCTCACCACCCTCACCAACACCTATATTTACAGTTACCTTAGCTATCCTAGGCATATACATCGGATTCTCATTCCATTTACTAATCAGTTGCTCAGGTGAGAGACTACCCACTTAAAGCACCCTCCGGTAGTGTTATCTCAGGTGTCTCCATACCTATGACAAAGATCTTATCTAAAGTTGTATATATAGTTTCACCACGTAATCCTTCAATCTTTACCTGCTTCCTATATCTACGCATACCCTCACTCATATTTACTAACCTACCTACCTTACCAACGTTACGGCCACCAATCACAACAACTAATGATTTACCTACCTCTAACGGTATGTACTTGATGATCTCTTGACTAGGTATTGAAATCTTTAGAGTCCCCATAGTCTTATAGATATCCTCAACAGGTTTTGTAGGGTCTGAGACCCTAATTAAGACGTTCCTACCATCATGTAAGTTAAGTTGTATATGACCGCCCTTAACAGTGGTTTTATTCTCAATACGGCATAACTTGAATGTTGCTTCATCCTTACTTATAGGTATTAACGTCATATACTTAGTAGGTACTGGTATAACTCTAAATGCTTCACCAGTATCAACAACCTCAATAACGTCCATGAAACCTATTGGGAACTTATAATCAGTTCTAACAATACCGTCAACCTTAAAATGACCTTCAGCTATTAACCTCCTAGCCTCCTTACTCCTCTCTACGTATTTGAGGACATCCCTAACAACCACTAATAAAGGTATTGACCTGATAATTGGGTGTGGACCCGGTGATGGTTTGAGAGCCCATTTAAATGTCTTCCTAAGTATAGGCCAGAAGTCCGGTGCAGCATGTCTTTTTAGATGTCTAGAACCTCCCATCCTAGCCATACCAACCACCTACTAAGCCTTCCTCCTCCTGTTAATGATCTTCTCCCTCCACTTATCACTAAGGTCTAACTTAGTTATCATGACCTTAGATGGGTGTATAGGGTAGTATACAGGTGTTCCATCAGCTTTCTTAATAGTTACACCTTCAACATATATCCTACATTTCTTAAGACTGACCTTAACTACTTTACCTTCATGACCTGCCCAATCACCTCTTAAGATCTTCACAGTATCACCAACTCTTACATAAATACGTTTAATACCATACTTACTAATTAACTCATCAGATAATCTAGCAGTAAGTAACTTACGCTTACGATGTGGGGGTGCTTCAATTAAGTTTAACCTCTGTTTACTAGGTTTTGACGACATTAAAACACCTACACAACGATAGTTGCTATATTAGCTATTGTCGGCCATCTCTCAGCGGCTTCCTTGGCTATAGGTCCTCTAACCTCACTACCTTTAGGAGTTCCTTCAGGGGTGACTATAACACATGCATTATCTTCAAAAGCTATCCACGTACCATCAAGCCTCTTATAAGGTTTCTTCTGCCTAACTACCACTGCACGCATAACCTGCCCCAACAATTCAGTAGCTCCTCTCTTAACAGTAACGATGACTAAGTCACCGACAGTAGCTCTTGGAACTCTCCTCAACCTAGTCCTAAGCCCTGGAACACCGATTACCATCACCTCCTTAGCACCACTATTATCAGCTACTTTCAACCTCGTCCCGATACATATACCTGCTGAATACCCCCTCCTTCCAAACGCTGCCCCTAACTTAGCCCTCTTAGCACCCATCAACTCTCACCCCTAGAGAGAACACCTAAAACAACTTTAGAAACAGACTTAGCTATAGGTCTAGTCTCACCGATAACTACCACATCACCTTCCTTAGCATTAATACATGGAGGGTTATGAGCGTGTATCCTAGACCTCCTCCGTTCATACCTCATATACTTCCTATTATATACTAAGTACTCACGCTCAACAACAACTGTATTCCTCATCCTAGCCTTAATCACCTTCCCGATAAATATCTGCCCCCTAACCTTTATATGACCATGCCAAGGACACTCATCATCATCACATACATTCTGAGGTGGTGTTAACCCCTCAAACCTTATACCTATATTATTTACTCTAGCCTCTCGTGACATCATCTAACACCTCTATACTTCTTAACCCTGTCTTCAGGTCTACCTACTAACATCTCACCACATACCTCTACATCTTTATCTGACAACTTAAAAATTATCTTAGAACCTAACTTAGGAACTTTGATTTCCTTACCATCCTCATCAATAACTAACATATTCATAGTTTCATCAACTACCTTACCCCGACGACCGATTAAAGTCTTATCAGTATGGTCTATGACCACAGCTTGAAGCCCTATTAACTCATGATATATTATGTTATTAGCGTCTCTCCTCACTCTTAATCTCCTCTTCACGTAATACAGTTAATATCCTAGCTATGTTCTTACGTATAATTCTAATCCTACTAGTATTAGTTAACGTACCCATAACAGCCTGAGCTCTTAACTTCATAAGCTCTAATCTTAACTCATTAAGTAGTTTTAACCTCTCCTCACGACTCATACTCCTAATCTCAGCAGCTGATAAACTCATTAGAGATCACCATTAAGTCTTACTACCTTCTGAAGGACTAGGAGTAGTTGTTGGAACCTCCTTAGGAAGTACTATCTCTACTCTATCAGCAGGTTCTAAAGGCTTAACTATTAATACTTCAATACCGTAAATACCTGGTTTCTGAGGTAAGTGAATCACTGCTCTATCTACTAATTGATGTACATGTTCTCCAGTCTTATACACCTTACCAGCCCTGATCTTCTCGTATCTAGCCCTCTCACTAACTAACTTACCACTTATTACGATCTCAACACCTAACGCTCCAGCCCCTAAAACCCTCCTTAAAGCTACGAATGCAGCCCTTCTGAAGTGATAACCCTTCTCTATAGCTAAAGCTAACCTCGAAGCTACTACTCTAGCATTAAGTTCAGGGTTCTCAACTTGAGTTACGGTGATTTGAGGGTTCTCTATGTTGAAATACTTCTCAAAAAGCTCAGTAAGTTGCTTAATTGTCTGACCCTTCTTACCTATTATTAATGCTGGTCTATCAGCGTAGATGACTATCCTAGTACCTAATGGTGTCTTCACTAAATCCACCTTAGCATACCCAGCCCTCATAAACACCTTAGCTAAGTACTCGTCGACTTTTACCTTAATTAGATTCAACTTAATAAAATGAGATTTAACATCTACCAAGTACTACACCTCACTAACCACTATCTCAACATGTGTTAAAGACCTAAATTTAGGTGTTGCCCTTCCAAAAGCTCTCGGCATCCACCTCTTTAGGTAGGGGCCCCTATGAGCTACTGCATGAGTAATCACTAAGCTCTCAGGGTTTAAACCCTTATTAACAGCGTTATTCTCAACATTCTCAAGGAGTCTTAGTAAGTATTTACATACCTTAACTGGGTACCTACCTATAGGGGACTTAAACTTAGGAAAAACTTGTGAAAGACCTTTCTTATGAGCTATTGATAATTTATACCTAGTGTAAGGTATGGGGGTTTTAAAGTTCAGGACATCATTAATTAGTTTTTTAGCCTCAGATAACTTCATACCCTTTATCACTTTTAATACTTCATAAGCTTCTTTCCTAGAGATTGGAGCGTCTCGTAATACTGCCTTAGCACTCCTTGACTCATCAACCATTACTGAGTAACGCCATATAGGCAAGCAGTGTACACCCCCACTGCTACTCATAAAAAACTTTCTAAGGTTAATAAGCTATTAAGATGTACTTAAAACATGATGTTGTAGTATCCTTAACTAACACTTAATCCTCATACAGACTTCACAAACTTATAAGCTTGCTATAGTGTATAGTCTTAGGTGTTGACAGCATGTCGAAAGTACCGCTTAAATTAGTAAGTGATTATACGTGGGTGATACCCAAGAATTTTAAGGAGTGTATGAATGTAGATGCTATAGTGTTTGCTGATGACTACCTACTTAAGAAGATGGAGGAAGACCTCACGTTAGTTCAGGCAGCTAACGTGGCATGTTTGAATGGTGTAGTTAAAGCTGTATATGTAATGCCTGACGGACATCAAGGATATGGCTTCCCTATAGGTGGTGTTGCAGCGATGAATTATGATGATGGTGTTATATCCCCTGGCGGTGTAGGTTATGATATAAACTGCGGTGTTAGGTTGTTGAGGACTAACTTAAGCTATAACGACGTTAAGGATAAGGTGAAGGACCTCATTGATGAGATCTTCAGGAACGTCCCAAGCGGTGTTGGTAGTACTGGTAAAGTCAGGTTATCATTATCTGAACTAGATAGAGTTCTTGAGGAAGGTGTTGAGTGGGCTGTGGGTAAGGGTTTCGGATGGTATGAGGATTTAGACCATATTGAAGAACGTGGACGTATGGAGGCAGCTGACGCTAGTAAAGTAAGTAAAGTTGCTAAGGAGAGAGGGGCTCCCCAACTAGGTACTTTAGGAGCTGGTAATCACTTCCTAGAGGTTCAGGTAGTTGATAAGATCTACGCACCAGATATAGCTAAGAAGATAGGTATAGAATATGAAGGTCAAATCACTGTTATGGTTCATACAGGTTCTAGGGGTTTAGGACATCAAGTAGCTAGTGATTACTTAATGATTATGGAGAGAGCTATGAAGAAGTACGGTATAAACCCACCTGATAGGGAATTAGCTGCAGTCCCGATAAATTCTAGAGAGGGTGAGGACTATTTCGCAGCTATGGCTGCAGCAGCTAACTATGCCTGGACTAATAGACAGATGATCACCCATTGGGTTAGGGAAAGCTTCGCTAGGGTGTTTAAGAGAGACCCAAGTGAGTTAGGTCTTGAAACAGTTTATGATGTAGCACATAACATAGCTAAGATAGAGGAACACACGGTGGATTCTAAGACACTAAAGTTAGTTGTACATAGGAAGGGTGCTACCAGGGCTTTCCCACCAGGACATCCTGATATACCTAAAGACCATAAAGACGTTGGGCAGGTGGTACTCATACCGGGTTCTATGGGTAGCGCTAGTTACGTGATGGTAGGGATACCAGAAGGTGCTAGGACGTTCTACTCAGCAGCTCACGGAGCTGGTAGGTGGATGTCTAGGGAGGCTGCCATCAGGAGGTATAGACCTACTGAGGTTGAGGCTGAGTTAAGTAGAGCCGGTATATACTTAAGAGCTGCTACGAAGAGTGTTGTCTCTGAGGAAGCTCCAGGTGCTTATAAAGATGTTGATAGAGTTGCTCTAGTATCACATAAAGTTAGTATAGCTAAGTTGGTTGCTAGGTTAAGACCTATAGGTGTTACTAAGGGTTAAAAATTAGATGAAGATTTTAAAGAAAGCATTACTACTTAATAATAACGTTTTAGAGGAATGTAAAGTTTTAATCACTGATGAACATATCAAGATATTATTAAGTGGTAGGGTATATTCTAAATTACTCGATAATAGGTCTTCACTCTCACTGATAGAGTATAAAACCCTCAGTAAGTTAAAGGGAGGGACCATCATAATAGGTGTGAATGACCTATTAAACATTAGGTACTACAGGATATCGGGAATTGATAGAGATTTGATTAAGGTGTTTAATGAGTATTTAGGTAGTAATACGAACATATATGATGTCTACTTAGAAACTAGAGGATGTACCTACAGGTTCATACTCACACAAAGAGATATGATTAAGTTGAGGAATTATGTCCGAAAATCACTTCATAGCAACAAATAACGTACTCCTAGTAGCCTTCAGACCTGGCTCACCGTGTTCAACCTTCTTACAAGTTGGTGCGAATTCACCTAGGTAATGCCCTATCATTTCAGGAACTATCTTAACAGGTATGAATTCCTTACCATTATATACAGCTATGGTTAACCCAACCATAACCGGTAAGACTATCATATCCCTCACATGTGTTTTTATAACTACGTTCTTTCCCTCACTCATTAACTTACGCGCCTTCATAACCTTCTCCAACAACCTCATCCTCGGAGATTCCCTATACCCCATCTGAATCCTCCTAGCTCTTACATTAGAGTCTGACTCCCTCAATAGTGACCTCCTAGCCCTAGCAGGTAGTAACTTTATAAATTCATCCATAGACATACTCAGTAATTCCTCTAGAGTCTTACCTCTATACTTAAACGACTTCCACTCAGGTGGGACCTCAATCCCTATACCACCTACGCTAACACCGCTCATCATACCACTGAGATCTAAGTTTAGCTAACATACTTATAAATCTTTAAATCTCGACGTACGTCCGTGATCGTTCAGGCGTGATTTATAAGTAAGTCATTCTACATCTCTAAAACTAGTAATATCTTCAAGTCATAGAGCGTATTAAGTGGAAGTGAGAGAGGTTATTAGTGTTTATACGTTTCTAACATATATAGTAGTTCATTCACTACAGCTAGGGTAGAGTATATAGCTTCAACAGTTCTAACACTACGTACCCCCTGGAACGGTATCGTATTAATTTTAAACTTTACTAAATCATTAAATAATGTAGAATACTCATGTCCTATCAATTCATTGAAGTCTTTTTTATGGTTGCCGAATAATAGGATGAGAGTTCTCACACCTTTCTCAATAACCTCCTTAACTACGCTGTAAGTATCATTCCCGGACTTTGTTGTTAGGACCCCGACTACATTAGGATCCCTTAAAATATTTATTATCTTTTCAATATTATCTGCAACCACTACCTTATAACCTATATACCACGGCGAACTCTCTGCATCAACTATAACACCTCTAAGGGGTTTCTTCTTAGTAATCTTAATCAACACTCTAGACCCTACGCGTATACCATTGCTGAAATCTCTAGGTATTTCAGCTACTACATAATCTCTTAAACCAACGTATACCTTAGCAAGAAAACCTCTTACATCGAGTACGACCCCCTCCCTAATAGGTAATAACTCTATATTATCACTTAGTAGTGGGTGAGTAGATATGTTAAGTGGTGGTAGTAGACCTACATACCTTAAAGTATCTTTCCTACCAACTACGTATTTTCTAATGTATGGAGGTATTAATAGGTAGTTTAGTATATCATTCATAACCTCTAAATCCTCATAACTAGACTCACTATCCCTGAATAGTATGACTTCATCAACTCTAAACATAGCTAAGGCTCTAGCAAGCCATCCTATAAGTAATGTCTTCTCATAAAGTGTTTGCTCAACTAACAATATGGATACTGGCACAACAGTAATTATTTTGATCTTACGCTTAGGTGGAGGCCATGAAAAGAGGTTAGACATTGATGGAAGGCCTTAATACCTCTAATAAAGTTATTTACCTTTCTTACTGCTCTTACCCTCTTCTTTAGTAGCCCCCTTACTACTGGATTTCTCCTCAGGTATCATGAAGAGAGTTGTTTTCTGCCTACCTCCCATAGCAACCCCACTAAAGATTTATACTTGATGCAGCATATAAAAGTTTAGATGATGTGTTTGCCGAGTACTGAGTATGATGATAGCTATAGTTCTGATATACATATAGTTTAAAATACCTTCTCAAAAATTTTTAAGAATGTAGAAGTACGTAATACCTAGCGTGGTGTAGATTAAATGGCACGTAGGAAGACATCAGCACCTCGTAGGGGTAGTCTAGCATTTAGACCTAGGAAGAGAGCTAGTAGACTACTACCTAGGATTAAGACATGGCCTGAGGTCCAGTTAGATACTCCTAGGCTTCTAGCTTTTGTAGGTTATAAAGCAGGTATGACACATATCGTTATGATTGATGATAGACCTAATAGCCTAACTAGCGGTAGGGAGATCGTAGTTCCAGTCACAGTTTTAGAAACACCGCCATTAATACCATTAGCTATCAGAGTCTATAGGAGGGATGTATGGGGTCTTAAATCATTCTGTGAGGCTTGGGTAGAACCTCCTAAGGAGTTAGAGTTATGGAGGAAGATACCGACTTTCAGGAGTACAGATTTAGATAAGAGTTTATCAGTGATTAATGATAACATAGATGTTATCAGTAGGGTCTCACTAGTAATTGCGACCCAACCTAAACTTACTGGAGGTTTAAGTAAGAAGAAGCCTGACTTACTAGAGGTAAAGGTTGGAGGTAGTGATATTCAGTCACAGATCAAGTATGCAGTATCGATCCTCGGTAAGGAGGTCAGAGTCACTGATGTATTTACTGAGGGTCAGTTCGTAGACGTTCTTGGAGTTACTAAGGGTAAGGGCTTCCAAGGCGTTATAAAGAGGTTTGGTGTTAAAGAACTACCTAGGTGGCATAAGCATCGTAAGGGTAGTAGGAGGGTAGGTTCTAGAAGTCCAACCATAGGTGCTTTAAGTACTGTACCTCAAGCAGGTCAGTTAGGATTTCATAGGAGGACTGAGTATAATAAGAGGATATTAAAGATAGGGAGTAACGGATATGAGGTCGTACCTGCTGGAGGCTTCCCACACTACGGTATCATCCGTTCTGACTACGTGTTAATTAAGGGGAGTATCATGGGGCCTCCTAAAGCACCTATAGTCTTAAGATACCCTATAAGACCTCCTAAATGGGCCCCTCAAGGACCTCCTATAATTACGTATGTAAGCTTAGAGAGTAAGATGTGAGGTGTTACTTAATGGTGTATAAGATATTCTTACCAGTGAGTGATGTTAAGCAAAAGAAGGTTGTGGTATACGATTTAAAAGGTAACATAGTTGGTGAGGTAGTACTACCATTAATATTTAATTACCCGGTAAGGAAGGACATAATCAGAAGAGCTGTTATTTCAGCACTAACAGCTAGATTACAACCTAAGGGTAGGGACCCCTTAGCAGGTAAGAGGAGAGTTGGGGAGAGTTGGGGTATTAACTATGGTGTTGCTAGAGTCCCTCGTTTAGATAATGGTAGGGCTGTTATAGCTCCTATGACTAGAGGTGGTAGGTTAGCACACCCACCTAGAGTTGATGAGAAATTACATGAACGTATTAATAAGAAGGAGAGGTTAATCGCGTTTATTTCAGCTCTTTCAGCTACCTCTGAAGTCAGCTTCGTCAGGGGTAGAGGACATGTAGTAAATCATGATATACTACCGGTAGTTGTTGTCGACGAATTTGAGAAGATTAACATAACTTCAGAAGCTAAGAAAGTATTAGATGTGCTTAAGTTATGGGATGATGTTGTTAGGGCTAAGGAGGGTATAAGGATAAGGTCTGGTAAGGGTAAGATGAGGGGGAGGAGGTATAAGGAGCCTAAATCATTATTAGTGGTTATATCTAGTAAGGACGTACCAGCTGTTAAAGCATTCAGAAACCTACCTGGTGTTGATGTAGTTGCAGTAGACCTACTAAACGTAGTTCATCTAGCACCTGGTGGTGTTCCAGGTAGGTTAACCCTAATCACTACTAAAGCATTAGATATACTTAGTAAGAAGTTTGAGGTGATTACATTATGAAAGATCCTACGAAGGTATTATTAAGACCTGTAACCTCCGAAAAAGCGTTGAATTATATTGAGAAGTTCAATACCTTAACCTTCATAGTTAGTAGGGATGTTAATAAACATGAGATAAAATACGCTGTTGAGAGGTTGTTCAATGTGAAGGTTGAGGATGTGAGGGTACTGATAACACCTAAAGGTGAGAAGAAAGCTTATGTAAGGTTAAAGCAAGAGTTTAAAGCTTCAGAGATAGCTACTAAGTTAGGGATATTGTAAGGGGTTGTGAATGGGTAAGAGAATCCTAACTCAGAGGGCTGGTAGAGGTTCACCAACATTCCGTAGCCCAAGCCATATCCATATAGCACCAGCTAAATACCCACCACCAACTAATGAAACATTAAGTGGTGTGGTTCTAGAGTTAGTTCATGACCCAGGTAGGTGGGTCCCACTAGCACATATTAGATTAGAAAATGGTGTTGAGTATTACATACCTGCTGCTGAGGGCATGTACGTAGGTCAGGAGGTCTACGTAGGCCCTGAAGCACCTATCAGTATAGGGAATACATTACCGTTAGGTAATATACCTGAAGGTACTAAAGTATATAATATAGAGTTAAATCCTGGTGATGGAGGTAAGCTATCTAGACAGGCTGGAAGTTACGCTTTAATATTAGGTAGGTCAGGCAACTACACCTTAGTTCAATTACCTAGTGGTAAGGTAAAACCCATAATAAGTACTGCTAGGGCTACCATAGGCATCCCTGCAGGTGCTGGTAGGATTGAAAAACCATTGCTTAAGGCCGGTGCTTCATATCATAAGTGGAAAGTTAAGGCTAAGAAATGGCCTAAAGTTAGAGGCGTTGCTATGAACGCAGTATCACATCCACATGGCGGAGGTTCACACCAGAGTGTTTCAAGACCTTCAACAGTATCTAGAACAACACCACCTGGGAGGAAGGTCGGACATATCGCTGCTAGAAGGACTGGTAGGAAGAAAGGCAGTTCAGTATAAAACTAACTCGTATTCACATCATAACTCAGAGCTTACACCCATCATCATGTACTACTCCATGAGAGGGATTACTTTATAAGGTATTTTAAAAGTTTTATGACTATCCTCAAAACTCATCACGATCTTCTCTTCGTGAACTACGGTGGTTCCCAACCATCACGTACTGAGAAAGCATGTACTTATAAGTCCTGAATGTTTATAAACCTGCTATTAATTTACCCCGAGTCCCGAGAGGGGTAGGGGTAATAGGCCGGAGACCCGGCCCGGGACTAAACTCCCAGAAGCAGAGAGATGTAGTCCCAAACCTCCCCGTCTAGAAGGAATCTTCGCTCTTTAGGGTGGGGAGGAGGTCAGCAACGGAGAACAACTTCATTCACAGTATAATTTTAATATCCTGTTAATAATATTTGTTGTACTAGCTATTTCAGACTTATACCTGCTAGGCAACCTTAAAACTTCTGCCTTCAAACCTATAGTGTCTAAGTGCCTAGATATTAATCGCTCATCTACTGGTTGGTCAGGTCCTAATAAGATTACATCAGGTTTAACCACCTCAATACTCTTAAAGATATTTTCCTCATTGCCTAGTACTGCTTTATAGACGAATTTCAAGGAGTTAACAACCTCTAACCTAGTTAATTCATCATTGACTGGCTCCCTACCCTTAACTCTCCTCACAGTAGAATCCCTAGCAACTACAGCATATACTAGTCCGAGTTTCGACGCCTCACTAAGGTAGTATATATGCCCAGGATGTATTATATCGAAGGTCCCGCCAACCATAACCCTACGTACTTTAGGTCGTTCCCAGTGGAAGTTAATAATACCTAAAATCCTTAATGCATCTAAAAGTCCTTCAGCATAAGCTATACATGATAATGACGTTATATAGTCTTTATTACTAAAGTAGTACTTAGAGTCGTTTAAATATGTCTTACTTAAATTTACTACCTCCTTAACCTCAGGATTTCTAATATCATCTAACCTAATACTATTTAGTACCTGCTCTACATTCATAATATATTTTAAAACCCTCATAGCTATTGATTCATCTGCAGTAGACATCCTTAACCACCTTTAAAGCCTCCTCCTCAATAAAGTGTAGCTTAGGAGCTGTTATTATTAGTGAGTGTGGAGGTTTTCCTAAATCCATATTCATGAGGTTGCCTAAGCTATCAGGACACACCCTCATATCCTCACCACCTAATCTACTAATACCTATAGCTAATCTATCAGGAGTTATAATACCTTCCCTCCTTAAACCCTCAATCCCTAAAAGTATTTGTATAGCCTCATTCACACTCATGTAGATATTCTTATCTATATCAACCTCAAGTAGTAGTAAGGTATGTAAGTTTCTTAAGGAATTCTCTTTTACTACATCATAAGGATACTCATATATGATGCCATTTTTAGGATACGTGACCGTAGCTATCTTCCCTAACTTATATATCATCAGTCCTGTAAAACTTACTGACGCAGAGACTATACTTACTCCAGGAACTATCTCAACGTCATAACCCCTCCTCCAAGCCTCAATAATTATGTTCACATGAGTAGTAGCTATGAGAGGATCCCCTGGTGAGAGGAGAGCTACGTCCCCCTCGCTTAAGGCTTTAAACAATTTCTCAGCATTAAGATCTTCAAGATCCCTCCTACTTAACATCTCATAACTACTGCCTAAAACCTCCTTAAGCTTAACACCATCACCAACCAATAAACTAGTATAACTATCTAAAAATACCTTCTTAACCCTCCCCAAGATCTTTAAAGCTTTTATAGTTAGATACTCTGGTGTAAGTCCAATACCGATGATATATAATTTACCCTTCATCCCTTAATAACACCTCATAACCATTAACAACTAACTTGAAATCAGTATCTAAAGCCTTCTTCAGTAAATCTATTATAGTAAAAATCCTACTGACATCATCTACCGGAATATTGAAAATTATCTTAACAACCTCCTTACTTAACTCAAACTCACCTTTAAATACCCCTAATATACTCCCTAAACCTTTAAAGAACTCTGACACCGTTATCTCCGAAGACAGATATACCTCTAAAGATACTTTCCTAATAACATTGTTTACGTAGTCATACTTAATTAAGATCTTAAACCCCTTAACAACGCATTTACTCGTTAGGCAATTAACAACTATATTGAATGCAACATCACTAGATACTAACATCTCAGCATCTGTTAAAGCATTTTCTAATAAGTCATAACTTAATAACCCATCTAACGCCTTAATAAATGCATCAATAGTAGACATCACATACCATATTAATGTTGTAATTCCTAGATTAAAACTACTCATGAGTAACTACACATACATGTTAAACCTGAACTTCAACTACATTATACTTACACTTTATAAGTATATGAGGACTTAAAGAACTTGGTATAAGTATGTTGAAGGAGGATCTTAAGGTATGGCTTGAGAGGATATCTAAGTTATCTCTAATCAGGATTAGTAGTGAGGAGGAGGAAATTATATTAAATGATATGAAGAAGATAATTGAGTTCTTCAACACTATAAACTCTTTAGACTTAAGTAATGTTGAACCTTTATTCATGGTTTTAAAGGATGAACCAGTAGTTAGAGATGATGAAGTTGGTGAGAGTCTTAGTGTTGATGAGGTATTAAAGAATGTTAAGGAGGTTGAAGGAGGTTTTATAAAGGGTCCAAAAACTGCTTAATCGTTAGGTGATTATCCTGAGTAAACTTATACGTAAAGGAGCTACAGAACTTGTTGAGTTATTTAAATCCGATCCTAGACTAATTGAAGAGTATATAGTAAGTGTTTATGAAGTTATTGATAGGGTTGAAGACCTTGTAAGATCGTACATAACTTTAAGACCATTAAATGAAGTCTTAGCCGATGGGGCTAAAGTTCGTGAAACACTTACAAACGGTTTTAAAGGGAGGTTAGCAGGTCTCTTAGTAGCTGTTAAAGATGTCATAGTGACTAAGAACTTAAGGACTACATGTGCTTCTAAGATATTATATGACTTCATACCTCCATATAACGCAACAGTTATTGAGAGAATTATAGGTGAGGGAGGTATAGTAGTAGGTAAGACTAATATGGATGAATTCGCTATGGGGTCAACAACAGAGAATAGTGCCTTCTTTAAAACACGTAATCCTTGGGACCTCGATAGAGTTCCTGGAGGGTCTTCAGGTGGTAGTGCTGTTGCTGTAGCAGCTTATGAAGCTAGTATTGCCTTAGGTAGCGATACTGGTGGTTCTATTAGAGTACCTGCAGCATATACTGGGATAGTAGGTATTAAACCTACTTACGGATTAGTAAGTAGGTACGGGTTAATCTCATATGGTACAAGCCTAGAACAGATAGGGCCTATGGCTAGGAACGTAAGTGATTTAGCACTGTTGTTAAGTGTTATAGCTGGTTACGACCCTCATGATAGTACATCATTAAAAGTTAGGGATTTAAACTATATGGAATTCCTAAAACCAACACCTATGAAGAAGTACAGAATAGCTATCATTAGAGAATGTGTTAGTGAAGGTGTTGATAATACAGTCCTAACAGCATTTAACAGAAGTCTTCGTAGGTTTGAGGAGGAAGGTTTAGAGGTTCTGGAGGTGAGCATACCTATAATTAAGTATGCATTACCTGCATACTACATAATAGCTATGGCTGAAGCAAGTTCTAACTTAGCTCGTTATGACGGTATTAGATACGGTTACCACGTAAGTGTTGAGGGTAGGACATGGGATGAGGTCTACACTGAAGTCCGTAGTGAGGGTTTTGGACTTGAAGTTAAGAAGAGGATATTATTAGGTACTTTTGTGTTAAGTGCTGGTTACTACGATCAATACTATTTAAAGGCTTCTAAAATCAGGAAGTTACTCTATGATGAGTTCATGAAGTTATTCAAGGAGGTTGATGTAGTGGTAACACCGACAACACCAACAACACCGCCGAGATTTGGTGAGGCTTTAACCGACCCGTTAAAACTGTACTTGCTGGATACGTATACTGTAGTGGCTAATTTAACAGGTCTGCCAGCGATTTCAATACCCTCAGATATAGTTAACGATGTACCGGTAGGGTTGCAGTTAATAGGTCCTAGACTTTCTGAAGGTTATCTAATAAACTTAGCCTACATACACGAGCTTAAATCAGGACTTAAAGACTTAGTACCTACTGCGGTGAGTGGGTATGTCTAACCTCGATATTAAGATTGGCTTAGAAGTTCATACACAGATAACCTCCTTAAAGACTAAACTATTCTGTTCATGTCCTTCAGATTATAGAGGGAAACCACCAAATACTAATGTCTGCCCAGTATGTCTAGGATTACCTGGTGCTTTACCAGTAGTTAATATTGAGGCTATTAGGGCAGCCTTAATGGTAGCTCTAGCATTAAAGTGTGAAATCAGTGATGTCTTGGTATTCACACGTAAACATTACTTCTACCCAGACCTACCTAAGAATTATCAAATATCACAATATGATGGTCCAGGTAGCATACCTATAGCTAAGAATGGCTATATAGTTATAGGTGTTGATGGAGGTTTAAAGAAGGTTAGGATCCGGAGGATAAATATAGAGGAGGATCCTGGGAAAATAGTCTACCCTACAGGTTCACTACTAACTAGTAAGTATACATTAATTGATTATAACAGGTCTGGTATAGCATTACTTGAGATAGTTAGTGAACCAGACCTAAGAAGCCCTAAAGAAGCAAGAGCTTTTATAGATAAGTTAAGATCTATTCTCGAACATTTAGGATTAGTAAACACTGAGTTAGAAGGTGCCTTAAGAGTTGATGCTAATATCTCCTTAGCTGGAGGCTCTAGAGTTGAGATTAAGAACATAAGCTCAGCTAAGGATGTAGAGAGAGCTTTAACGTATGAGATAATCAGGCAGAGTAAGGCTTTAGAGACTGGTGAGAAAGTTAGACGGGAAACCCGTCATTGGGACGCTATTAGGAAGGTTACAGTCCCATTAAGGGTTAAGGAGTTTGAGGAAGATTATAGGTATTTCCCAGACCCTGACTTACCACCAGTGAAAATCTCGTTAAAACTTATTGAGGAAATATATCAGAAACTCCCTGAATTACCCGACCAGAGGATTGAGAGATTTATAAAGACCTACGGGTTAAGTGATTACCTAGCTACTGTCTTAGTATCTGAGAAAGTATTAGCTGATTACTTCGAGGAGTGTGTGAAGTACTGCGGTAATCCTGAGATTATAGGTAATATAGTTGTGAACGACTTTAAACGTTGGGTTGATGAGATGGATATAGAGGTAAGTAAGGCTGTGAAGATATTAACACCTAATCAGCTATGTCAATTAGTATATATGCTTAATAACAACATCATAAACATTAAGATCTTAAAAGAGATAATACCGAAAGTACTGAAGTACAACAAGGATGTAAACACTATAGTTTATGAGGAGAATTACATTGACATATCTAATGAGGAAGTATTAATGAGGATAATTGATGAAGTAATTAAGGAAAATCCTAAAGCAGTTAAAGACGCATTAATAAATCCTAAAGCAGTTAACTACCTAGTCGGCCAGGTTATGAAGAAGACTAGAGGGAGGGCTAATCCAGAACTAACTAATAAGTTAATCATCAAGAAACTTAAGGAGTTAAGTGGAACTCCATGATGAATGTGTTAAACATCGTTAACGTAGTTAGTAGTAATGTGTATAATGTAGATTACATTAACTCGATATTAAGTGATTCTATAAAAGCTCTAGAGTACGAGTATAGTAAATACCACGGCCTTATAACAATACATGATGAGGGGACATACGTAATAGTAGGGGATCTACATGGCGATCTACAATCCCTTAAACATATAATGGAGTTCATTGATAGATTAAGTAATTATAGCTTAGTATTCCTAGGAGATTATATAGACCGTGGAGAAAACCAGGTTGAGACTATACTCATACCATTATTGATGAAGTTAAGGTATCCAGATAAAGTATTCCTACTTAGGGGGAATCATGAACCACCCGACTTCTTACCAGTTTATCCGCATGACTTCCCTATAGAACTCATACATAGGTATGGGAGAGAACACGGTCTTCGGATGTATGAATTATTTAAAGAGTTATTCCAGCTACTACCTCATTCACTAATTATTAAGGATATAGCCCTACTACTTCATGGAGGACCTCCAACACAGAATATAAACTCTGTAGAGAATGTTCATGATTACTTGATCGGTAGGGGGGTAGCTGATTACGTTAAAATATTAGAGGAAGTCTTATGGAATGACCCAGCAGAAGATATACAATATTATGAACCATCATACCGTGGTGCTGGGTACTTATTCGGACCTAAGATAACTGAGAAGGCCTTAAACATCACTAATACTAAAGTAATAGTAAGAGGGCATGAACCATGTGTTAACGGTTTTAAATTAAATCATGGTAATAGGGTAGTAACACTATTCAGTCGTTTAGGTCCTCCATATTATAACGAATACGCGTCATTCATGGTATTAAAAGTATATGAGGGTCAACAACTAAATATTGAAGATTCCATTATTAGATTCTCTCTATAACTTCCTCATAACTAGATATGATAACATAAAGCTTATTACAGCTCTAACCACTCATATTGTTATGAGGTGGTGGTATGGGATTCGATATAAGTGATATGTTCACGGTAAGGTTTTCAAAGGAAGACTTAGAAGCCCTTAAGAACATATTAGCTGAGATGAAAAACCCTGTAGAGGTCATAACATTCGTAGGTGATATATGTGCCTTCTGTAGCGAAACTGTTAAATTAATTGATACGTTAGCGATGTTAAGTCCTAAAGTAGATAACGCTACGTTACTCCGTCATCAAGTATATCACTATAGAAGAGATGGTGCTGAAGTGTTTAAGAAGTATGGTATTAGTAGGATACCGTCTGTGGTCATGCTTGAAGGTCAGATCAGGTATATAGGAATGCCTGCAGGTGAGGAACTTAGAGGATTTATCGAGACTATACTAAGGATAAGCAGTGGTGATAGTAGTTTATCTAAGAAGACTTCAGAGATGTTAAGTAAGGTTTCTAAGAGGGTACGTATAGAAGTTATAGTAACACCTACATGTCCTTACTGTCCTTACGCAGCATTCCTAGCTAATATGTTCGCATTTGAAGCATATAAGAATGGTAATAGGAATATAGTGTCTGATATAGTTGAAGCTTATGAAAACCCTGATATAGCTGATAAGTATGGTGTTACTAGCGTCCCAGCGATAGTCTTGAATGGCGAGGTAGAATTCATAGGTGTGCCTGAGGAATTCGAATTACTGAGTAGGATTCTTGAGAAGTTGAGGAGACCTCCAAGAACTCAATATCAGTAATGTTAGTGTTAGTTAAACCTTAAGGAAATTTAAAATTAGTTCAGTATTCACAGGATTTACAGTCACCCATCTCTCCTTCACGTAGCAACGGCGGTTTATGAGTTCTAAACCTATCTCCTAATAACTTCTTACTACCTCCTCCCTTACTCGCCTCTACTAACTCCTCAGCCTCTCTAAAACTCTTACCTAACTCACGTTCTAACTCCTCCTTAGCTAATCTCTCAGCTATCTTTATTCCGAACTGTATGACTTGACGAGTCTTACTCTTATCCCTATATACGGTAATCCCCTTACAACCAAGCCTCCAAGCAAATAAGTATATATTCCTTACATCATCTACTGTAGCCTCAGCCCTTAAATTAACTGTCTTACTAACACCTTGGTCTACCCATTGCTGCCAAACCGCCTGATGCATTAAATGCCAAATGGGTTCGATATCATGAGCTGTTACGAAAATCCTTCTGAAGTTCTTAGGTATGAATGGATTATGCGCTATACTACCGGACTCAGCTATGACCTTAACTACCTCAGGTTCGTCGAGACCGGCATTTCTTAGATACTCTAGGAAGAGTTGATTAACCTCTATGAACGTACCGACACTAACCTGCCTTACAAAAGCTAAAGCAAATAATGGTTCTATACTTGATGAAGTACCTGCTATTATTGATATGGTACCTGTAGGTGCTACGCTAGTTACTGTAGCATTTCTTAATCCATACCTTATTAACTCATGATGGAGGTAGTTCCAATCAACCTTAGGTCTATCAGAGACTAAAGATATGACGTAACTTGATGGTTGTTCTGAAATACCTGCAATCCTTAATAACTCCTCTAGAGGTTTAACATCAAGCCATATAGGTTTATAGAGTTTAGGATCCCATGCAGGGAAAGGACCCCTCTCCCTAGCTAACTCTATACTAGCTAGATATGCGTTATAGATTATCCACTCAGCTAAGTGATATGCTAGGTATAGAGCGTCAACAGAGTTATAAGGTATATTCAACCTTATCAACATATTAGCCCATCCCATAACTCCTAAACCTACCTTCCTAGTCCTCTTAGTCTCACGTTCTATCTGAGGTAATGGATATTTATTGAGGTCTATAACGTTGTCTAAGAACCTTATAGCTAACTTGACATCCTCTGCTAATTCCCTCCACAGTATGACTGGTTTACCATCAACTAACGTGACATACTTCTCAAGGTTTATAGAACCTAAGTTACAGGACTCCCACTCCCTAGCAGGAACCTCACCACATGGATTAGTAGCATTAATCTTACCTACATACCATACAGGATGCCTCCTATTTACAGTATCTATAAACAGCAGGCCGGGATCTCCTGAATCCCACGCACACCTAATAATCTCATTAAATATCTCAACAGCACTTACTACGTTAACTATAGCGTTCTCCCTCTTAGCTATCTCAAGAGCCTCATCAAACGTTATTATTCTAGACTTATCTAACTCTATAGAACCCCCAGAATTTTCTAACTCCTCAATTATGTATTCCTGAACCCATTCCTCACTCATATAATACCTAGCCCAAACTATAGCGTAGTATCTGGAATCATTAACTCCTGGAATTAAGGACGTTAACCTCGGGTTTATGAGGTGCCATAGACCGCCCTCCTCAACAGCTTTCATGAAGGAATCATACACACCTACAGATATGTTAAAGTTCTGTAGGTTAACGTCCTTTAATTCTCCAGACTTACTCCTTATGAATTTAAGGATGTCCGGATGCCATACATGTAAAACACCCATATTAGCTCCTCTCCTCCTACCACCCTGCTTGATAACATCAGTAGCTGCATCATACATCTTCATAAATGATACTGGCCCTGAAGCAACTCCTGCAGTACTGGCTACTACATCTCCTTCAGGTCTTAATTCTGAGAATGAGTAACCAGTACCACCGCCTTGTTGATGTATTAAAGCTGATGCTCTTAGAGAGTCCATAATGCCGTCTCCTTCAGGAGTAGTTAACGCGTCTCTAACAGGTAGGACGAAACATGCTGAGAGTAACCCTAACTTAGTCCCAGAATTCATTAACGTAGGGCTATTAGGTATGAACTTCTGATTAATCATTAACTCGTAGAACCTCCTAGAATACACCTCCGAGTTTGAACCCTCCCTACTAGCTATGAACTCAGCAACCCTCTTAAACAAACCTCTCGGGGTCTCTAAGTACCTTAATGTCTTAGGATCTTTGAGTAAGTATCTAGACTCTAAAACCTTAAGTGCTTGAAATGTGAATTTAAAGTCATCCGGATCTATAACTTCCCAACCACCCTTACCATACACGTCATTATATATCCTAGCTAATACATACTCCCTAGCAACGAATTCAAACCTCAAGTCGTTAATTATCCTACTCGAGAAGGCTT
>JAJHRE010000015.1 GCA_020832985.1 Desulfurococcaceae archaeon
GGACGTTTAAGGAGTTGGAAGTGTATAGTAAGTTAACACATATAGCGTCGTATAAACCCTTAGAGTGTAGGTTAATAAATAATAACTTAATATGTCTTCGAAATAGTAAGGTATACATCTACGACTTGGATAATCTTTACGAAGCTAGGGTAGACCTAAATAATGAATACATAGATAAGTATCCAAGCTTAATCATAACTCCCTGGTATTCGGAGTCTAAGCTAGTAGTAAGAGGCCCTATAGTAATTGAAGAAGTTAAAACCTCATCTAACTCTAAAGAGTTTAATGTTAAGCCTTTTAAACTTGGTAAGGAGCTAACGTTTAAGGTTATATACGATGCAGTATTAACGCAGTTTAATAATGAGTTTAAGGTGAGGCTTAATAATGTAGAACTTAGAGATTTAAGAATTAACTCTATTAAGTACTCACCGAATGGGTCACTAAATAACTCTGGTGATAATCTATTGGTAGATTTAATATTAAGTACATATAACCCGACGCCTGAGGAAATACCACTACTTATTAAGTACGTAACAACTAGAGAGGATAATAGTAGTGATTGTAAGACCTACACATACGTCCTTAAACCAGGAAGTAATGAGTTAAGGATAAGTAATACCTTAAGGACTTCTGAAAAAATCCTTCAAATACTTATAGAGTTTAAGTGGTTTAACCGTAATGAAGGTTTAGCAAAGTTAGTGTTTGATTTAAGTAAGTACATAGTAAGGGAACCTGTTAAGGAGATTAACTTCACGATAAGGGAATTAAGTGATTGTTTGTCCAAGTTAATAGTTACGCCGTCTTATGATGATGGTTTAGAAGTACCTATAAACGTAGTAGTTACATGTTCAGATAATAACGTATTTAGAGGTGTTAATGAATTATTCATTAATAAGTGTCTATTACCTGCAGTGATAGAGTTCAACTACAGTTATGAAGGTTTTACATGGAGGAAGTATAAAGTAGTTAAGAATTCAGACCCGGTAGTACTGGATGTAAGACCTAGTACCGTATATGATGTTAGCATTAGCTCAAGTAGTAGGTGTGTTGATGGATTCCTGATGAATGAGTCATTACTCAACGTTAATATTGAGGAGTTAGTGAGGGAGTTATCTGTAGAGCCTTACATAGATAGAACCCCTAAGATTAAAGTCTCATATAAGTTATCGACTGAGGGTATGGTATTAGCTGTACTAGGTAGTAGTGTGAGTTATTGTAGGGGGAGGGAAGGTTTACTAACTATAGACTTTAACGATATTACTAAGGACTTAATAGTAGTAGTGTTAGGTAGTGGTATTAGGAGGATATTCACAGTAGATCATAAAGTACTATTTAGGAAGTTCCTAGAGTTAGGGGCTATTATCGGAACTCTTCTTAAACCTAAATTACTAGGTGGGGGTCTTAGTGAAGTTTATAAAGTTTATGAGGAACTCATCAGATACTTTGAATTTAGGTGATGTGAGGGTACTTGATAACGGATTAATAATGTTTAGGAGGTCTGATGATGAGGTATGTTATAAGAAGGTAATCAGAGTGGTTAATGTAGTAACATCTATTAACGACTTAAGCGATCAGGAAGTCCTTAAATACTTAAGAACTTATTTCAACTCGTTGAATTTAGGCTTCCCTATAGAGGTAAGGACTATATTCAAACCTATTGATAAGGAGAAGCTACTTTCAGAAGTTAATAAGAAGATTCAGAACTTATTAGTGGATATCGAGGTTAATCCAGCTAATACTAAGGCTAAGACAGATCTAGACAGACTTACTAAATTTAGGGATAGGATATATAAGTACGGTATACAACCATATGATGTACTAGCTTACTATGTAGTTGAGGCATGTAGTGATAAGGAGGAGGAAGCTTTAAAACTAGTTAATTCTAGGGCATCACTACTTATGAAGACGTTAGAATCCTTAGGGATAATAACTAGTGAGTTGAAGGGGGTTGAAGGTAGGGCATTACTTCAAATATTTTTTCGAGGTTACCTCAGTAAGTTCTATGAGTTGATACTGAATAAGCTACTTAGATTTAAGTTAATGTCTAGGATAGCATCACCACTTGCTGTTGTCTTCAACCCATACATAATAAGCTCACGTACTAAGTTTGATTTAAGGAGTTCTGGGATTTACTTAGGGGTTAATATAGTAACTTCTGAAAATGTCTTCTGGAATGTTGAGAGGTGTTTAAACCCTCACATACTGGTTATAGGTCCTTCAGGTATCGGTAAGACTGAAACACTAATAACGATTTTAGTTAGGACCCACATGACGTACTCAACTAAGGTATTCATAGTTGATGTTAAGAATGAGTATAGGGATAGGTTGTTGAGGAGGGGGGTGAAGGTAGATGTTATTAACTTAGGAGTTGATGTAGGTTTAGGTATTAATCAATTAATTAATTTAATCCCTAAGACATTCAGAGCGAGTTACCTAACAGAGATTATAAGTGATTCTATATTTACGAAGGATGAGAAGGATATCGTAGCAACACTTTATAAAGTACTTAATGAGGCGTTAGAATTCAGTGATATAAACCCTAATAATTTTTGGGGAGTTATTAAAGACTTTACAGGTATGGTTGATGATGACTACATACAGTATAGGTTAATGAGGGTCTTCAACATATTAGAATCTCTAGATCGTGGGGTACCGTTAATCAACGTGTTAAGAGGTGTTGACCCTATAACCCCAGTAAACCTATCTCAGATAGCGTTACTAGGTATAGATTATTTAAACTTAGCTATGTCGGTACTCTTCAACACCATACAGATCCTCTACATGGATGTAATTAAGGAGAGTCATGTACCTAAAATTCAAGTCGTTGTTGATGAGGCATGGCAATTCCTAATGGGTAGGAAAGAACTCATACTTAAGTTGTTGAAGTTAGGTAGGGGTTACGGCGTTTCACTAGCCTTAGCTACTCAAAGTCTACATGACCTAGGTGAGTTATGTAAAGATTATATAGAGAATTCAGGCTTACTGGTGGTACTACCATCATCAGATACTGCTTACTGGAAAGAGTTATCAAAGTTTATGAAGTTATCCTACGATGAAATCCGTGATTATACTTTGATGTTGAGTAAGGGTGACGCACTAATCAGGATACTCCCAGACCCAAGACCAATACCTATAAAATTAGATCATGAGGTTTAATGAAACTACGTAGCAATACTGTTTTAAATGATGTGGTTATATAGTGGTTTACTCAGGGAGTTGATGGTCTTCAGGGCATTGGTTATGGTGGTATCAGTTAACACGTTACTACTGACTTCCTACATATTAATCTTCGTTAGTATGGGGTTAGAAGTATACGTATCTACGGTCTTAGCATTACTAACTATTCTAACCTCAAACATCCTTAGTAGGTTTAACGTATCTATAGGTAATGTTAGACTTGATGATGAGTTTAGGAAGGCTAGTATGGTTAGAATAGGTAGTAAGTATTTAGTTCAGCTAGTACGGTTTAAAACTATGAATAACATATCGTTAGAGTTTAACTTAGGTGGTTTCCTAATACCGTTAACACTCTCAACATCTATATTAACGTATATAGTATCTAGTCAAGGAGCTTCAACATTAATTACTACGTCATTACTAGTAATCACATCAGCACTACTAATTAATAGAGTTTCGGTAGTTGTTAGAGGTGTTGGTTTAGCAGTTCCAGTAGTTATGGTCTCACTGATGGTTTCATTAGCGACTATGTTAGTAGTTATGATTCTTGGTTCCCCACACCAGTTATGGTTGTTATCGTATGTAGCGTCATATATCTCAGTATTAGTTGGGGTTGATATTATGAATTTAGGTAAAGTCGTAGTACATAATGTTAGGAGGGTGGTAGTGGGCGGGCTTAACGTATATGATGCGTTATCTGTAATTCCAGCATCTACGACGTTAATAACTTATACAGTCCTTAAACTACTCCAGATGTAGTGGTTATTCAGAGATTGTTATGAGTAACTCATACTTCCTCAAAACACTTACAACAGTTTTAGAAAGCTTAATTAACTCCTCACCTCTAACCCCCTCAATAACTACTTCAAACTCGTAGAAACTAGGTATTGTTGGAGTTCTTAAATCCCTTACCATAGTCTTAATTATTAAGTCGTTATGAGACCATATCAAACTAAGTCCTACCTTAACGTAATCACCACCGTAACTCTCTACTAACACCTTAGCTAACTCACTAATACTTAGTGAGACTTTCTCAGGACTCTCAGACCTGACTACATACTTAACCTTAAACGTCTTCACACCAAATAACAATAAATACAGCATTTTAAAGTCTATTAAAGGGTTAAGACTAGATGGAGTATGTAGTCTCAACCAGAGCTGAGGTTATTAAGTTAGTGAGTAAGCTCTCAAATACTTTAAAATGTGGTGAGAGGGTTACAGTCTTCTTAACTAATGAGGAACTCATAACTATAGTACCACCTGAAGCTATTTCGAAGGGTTTATCAGTTATAGATGCTTACGAACATAGTGGAGGTATAGTTGTAGTTATTGAGAATAGATTTAGTAGGTGTTTTAACATCTAACGAATTAGGTGGGTTAATGTCTAAGCAGTCTAACGTTATCGACGATGTTGATAAGTTAATACTGAAGATGTTGTTAAGGAATGGTAGGACTCCGTATAAGAGGATTGCTGAGGATTTAGGACTTAGTGAAGCTACGATATACTTAAGGATTAGGAAGTTGAGTAGATTAGGTATTTTAAGGGGGTTTACAGCGAATATAGATTTAAGTAGGTTAGGACTTACGGTGATAGCTTTCATGATGTTGAAGGTCTCACCGAAGAACTATGAAGAAACTTTAAAACGTATAGCTAACTCACCTGGAGTACTTGAGGTTTATGAGGTTTCAGGGGAGTATCAAGTCTTAGCTAAAGTCATAGCATCAGATAATAGGGAGTTAGCTAAGATTGTCGATGGATTAGGTAGTATAGATGGTTTAATAGAGGTTAAAGTCCTATACGTTATTAGGACTTTACGTACACCTTACGAAGCTACAGAGTTAATCACTTACATCTGAAGAGTCTCACACCCCCAACACGTAACAGTAATGTGTTCCTAATTGTTAGTCCTTGCTTGTGAGGGGGTCAGACCTAACCCTTAAGGAGTTTTATTACGTATTCAGCAATCTTCTCAGCAGGGTTTATACCTGTAGCGGACATAAAGCCTGACCACTGAGGTGCTGCATTAACCTCAAAAACTACGTAACCGTCTTCACCCTCACCGATATCTATCCCAGCGTAATGTAGTTTTAATGTCTTAACAGCTTTTAACGACATCTCAACTAACTCATCATCAATCTTCTCTATCTTCACAGCTTTAGCTCCTTGAGCTATGTTAGTCTTCCAACAACCTTTCGGTGCGTACCTGTAATAAGCACCTAAAACCTCATCACCTACCACAAAAACTCTTATATCCCTATCAGGTTTAGGGACGTACTTCTGCATATATATTGGTTGGCCGTGGGTTAGCCAAGTCTTAGCTACGGTGAATACTATATCAGGGTCTGAGGTCTTGATAGATCCATAACCCATACTACCCATCATAGGTTTAATCACGACATCACCCCACCTCCTACATAACTCAACAGCTGTGAAGACATCTTCAACTACGGCTGTAGCAGGTACTTTAATACCTACAGCGTTAAGAGTTATTATTGATGCGTACTTATCACGAGCCCTTAACATAGAATCTATAGGGTTAATGATTAGAGTTCCTGAGAGTTCTAAGTGTTTGAGGGTATCAACACGTCTGAAAATCTGTTCTAGAGTAGCTATAAATCCTAAACTCCTTATAATTAGTGAGTCTGTACTTACCCCCTCCTCACTACCGTAAATTACCTTAGCACCACCTTCATCAATCACCATAGAAAGCCTTGAAATCCTAAGATATACACTCTCAACTCCACGCTTCATAAACGCAAGCATTAACTGTCTAGAACTTAATGTCGGTACTGGCGAGTCATGAACTATACCAACCCTCATCTAATCCCACCCTAACAATAACTATCTTAAGAACAAACCTTAAATCCTATTTACGAGTATAGTTAATCATGAAGTTAGTATTCCGAAGCTTCATCACGGACTTCCGAATAACCCGAAATCAAATACTGAAACTGAAGTACTAGGTCTTCAGGTTTATGAATAGTTGGTGACCTAACCTAGCAGTGTTAGTAACCCAACACCTTATACTTAATCCTTTCTTCTCAAAGTATGTGGTTATAGCTGATTTAACACTTAATGCCTTGACGTAATTATCGATGAAGCCGTATGTTGTAGGTCCCCAACTACTTTGGCCAATACCTCTAACACCCTCACTCTTCATAATATTTACTACCTCCTCACTAACTTCATGAGTGAATATACTTCCTTGAAACTTACTGAAGTATTCCCCAGTTAGTTGCTGTATGTTCGTTAATGATTGCGTGAATGTGTTGAAGTCCCTTAATGTAAGTGCTGTTATGAGTTTCACATATTCCTTATAGAGTAGTTCCTGCTTAGGGAACTCACCAACATTACTTAATATCGGCCCCTCCTCAAACTCGCTTAAGCCTTTAACACCCTCAGGTAAAGCTATGATTAAGTACCAATTACTAGGTACTTCATAAACACCTACTAACTTAGGGAGTGTTAAGTCCTTATCATTAATATCTAAACCACTATCAACTACTAAATTACCGTAGAGGAATGAGTAGACACCAACACCAGAGATCTTCCTACCTAATAACTTAGTAATATCTGACATATCAAAACTTAAGTTCAAATATGTCTTAAGTGCTAAGTAGGTAGCTAATGTAATCCTAGTCTTAGAACCTAAACCAACATTATGTCTTAAGAAGCCGTTAACCACTACTTCAACATCCCTAACCTTAAGAAGTTTAACAACGTTGGATACTATATCCTCACATAACTTAGTACTACATATAACTTTCAAATCAGGACTCTCACTAACTACTACGTTTATGTAGGGTTCCTCTACAGAAATACCTATAGATCCGTAGATGTATGGGTGATCATAAAATCTATAGAAGCCTAGATGTAATCTATAACCAGCCCTAACTCTAACGACCTTACTAACCATCACCAATCACCTCTCAAGTTTAATTACAAACCCTCAATTCCTGATAACTCTAGTAGATTCTTAAATAAGTATGTGTAGAGTTCATGTATAACTAATACGTTACTCAGTACTTGCCGTAGATAGGTATATGTTGTGATAGTAGGTCAATAAGTAGTTTAGCCCATCTAAACTTCCTTAACTTACTTATAGATGCTGTAGCATCTGATGATAACCAAGGTTTTGAGTACCTACCTACAACACCGTCAGTTAAGTTAAAACCTACTAGTCTTATAGTCTTAGCTCTAAAATAGTATGCTAGGTATACAGCCCTATCACCATCTGTGAAACCACCGTAAATCCTCAACACATCATTAGGTATGCATTGAGTAGTACCTATTATAGGACCTCTAATTAACTTAACATAACTTAATAACCTACCTACGTTATCGCCGTGGGCGTGAATAACGTAGATCAATTCGTTATATCTTAAATCACTTACACTTAAACCATCTAAATCACTTACAACTACGTGGGGTATATAACCAGCATCTAAACAACATCTTAACGCACCGTCAGCAACCACTATAACATCTGGAGTTATGTTTAAGGACTTAAGCTCTTCTAGACATGTAGGCCCAGCACCAACTACATATACGTTAGAGTTTTTAATTAGTTCTGACAAGCGATTCTCTACGTAATCAACATTACTTAACCCTCTAATTAACATGTTAAGTATTACTGAGGCATTATAATCATCAAGATAGTTAAAACCTAAGTCAGAACGTATTAAGTCGTATATGTAAACCCACTTAATACTATCTCTTAAATCATATGAGAACATAGCTATTAATCACCTCTTACTAATACCTATTTAATCACTACTAAGTTTTAACTGTTAGGAGTTAGGTGATGTAGTTAATGTGTGAGTTATGTGTTGAGTTGAGGACGTATTTGAGGTACGGCCATCATGAAGCAATAGTTACTACAGTAGATAGTTCAGGTAGTGTTAACTCAGCACCTATGGGTATTGAATTGAGAGGTGATTCGATATTGTTAAGACCTTATGTAGGTAGTAAGACGTACTCTAACCTAGTAAGTACTAAGGAGGCTACTATAAACATAACTAACGATTCTAAACTCTATTACTACTCTTTATTCACACCTCAAATGCTTAAGTATTCACCATCTAAGTTGGTCAGACCTCCTAGGATTTTAGGTGATGTAGACCTATATATAGAATGTGAGGTAATAAACATTGATAACAGTGTGAATCCACCGTTAATTTACTTAAGGAGTTTATGTTGTGACTTAGGTAGTGGGTGTAAGTTAGCTTTCAGTAGGGCTAATTCATTAGTGATTGAAGCATTAGTACATTATTCTAAACTACCGGTACTTATCCGTGAAGGTAATGTAGACGGTGTTAAACGTAGGGTTGATGTAATTACCTATGCTTATGAAGTTGTTGAGAGGGTTGGTGATGAAGAGCTTAAGTTAATTATTAAGGATATATTGGGTAAGGCCCTCACACTCATTAAGGATTTAGAGTCTTAGACCTACACCAACCAGGTGTTGATGTGTTATGAAGGCGTTATTCCTAGGACTCCTAGTAGGGCTTTTAATGGGTTTCGTAGATACTTACGGATACGCAGTGACTGGTTATACAACTGCTGAGTTATCACCTATAACATCAGCTATACTCATATATACTCTATACCTACTACTGTTTAAGGAGAAGTTATCACCTGTAGAACACTTCCTAGCTACTGTCTTAGCTACAGGGTTCTCATTAACAACTACGATAACCTCAGGTATGTACGTAACCTACACTATACTCTCTAAGGTTTCTGAACCTGGGTTGATTAAATTACCTGAATGGACGTACTATAAGGGTTCCTTAGATATTAGTACGGTTGCATTCTTCTTATTCGCAACATCTATAACTATATCTGGTGTGTTGATAGCTTATGTATTTCATAGGCACTTCATTGAGAGGGAGAGACTACCATTTCCTATAGGTGTAGCATTAACTCTAACGTTATCTATGGTTAGGCTACTAAAGTCTAGGAACGTCGTAGTACCGATATTAGTAGGGTTTATACTTGAGTTTATATTTCTCACACTATCACCACCATCTATAGATATAACACCTATTATACAGCCTATATTTCCTGGGGTTTCAATCGCGGTATCTTTAGATGTTATGATCTTCTTAATAGCACTCCTAATACCTCTAAACACGTCCTTAGGTGTTGGCTTAGGTAACTTAATTACTTACACCTTAATAACTCCCTACCTAGTTTATTTAGGACTGCTTCACCCCCTACTCACTATGGGTTCTCAAGAACTAGCTATAGCTTCATCACCTCTAATAGCTTCACTCCTCATAGGTTCTATAGTAACTACAACGGTATTCTACCTCATTCAGGAACGTAAACTCTACATATCAACTATTAAGTACTTAAGTATGGCTAGGTACGAGTTTAGGAGGTTGTTAGTGGCTATCGCTATATTATCGACGGTTATAATCCCGTTACTACTAACATCTGCTGATGTTTTAAGTCCTTTAACCTTATTAGTTATGATTTTCTTAATACCTCTCTACATCTTAATAACTTTAATGACTGTGAGGGCTGTCGGTGAGACAGGAACTACGTCACAATCAACACTACCTGTTATAACGTTGACGTTATTTATATCTGGTTTTAGAGGTGCTACACCATACATATTACTAGACCCATATACTGGGGTCCCTATGCCTCAATTCGTTGCCGGTACATCAACAACGTTGTCTAAGACTGCTAAGGTATTAGGTGTAGATGTTGAAGTTACCTCATACTTACTGATGCTTGCGATGTTAATCAGTGCACCGATAACCTTACTCTACGGTCACTTACTACTAAGTATCTACGGTGTTGAATCAGCTAAGTTTAACCTGATACGTTGGTTACCTACAGTTACTTGGATGAAGTCTCTATATACTGGGGATTTAAGTACGTTTAACCTAGAAGTTATTTTACTAGGTGTTATAGTTACTGTGGTGTTAGGTCTAACCTTCAAATTCACTAAGTCTGCTATATCTTTATTCTCTATAATGTTAGGTATTACATTAACACCTGACATAGGTTTGATATTCATAATTGCTTCAATAATTAAGTATGTAGTCTTAAGACTAGGTAGTGAGGTGTATGAGTTCGTACTGACTAATACTGCCTTAGCATTAGCTGGTTGTGGTGTTGGGATAGCTGTATATACACTACTATCGATATTTTCAGTGGTGTGAGCTTTGTTGGAAGTAGTGATGATGTTAATATACGTTGCTGTCTTCATCATAACTATCACTGGACTCATTAAGATTCTGAAGTCCCCCCTACATGAAGTTAAGGAGGAAGTCGTAGAATTCCATAAGGATATAACATCTAATATAATAGTAATTTATAAAATACTTAGTGATTTCATGAAATCACCAATACTTCTGACATCATTACTGATACTATCTACGTCCTTACTATTATCAGCTATATCAGCGCAATCAAGTTTATCAGTAATGTCTATGGATGTAGGACGTACAGGTACTTACGCTATCTATATAGGTTTTAAGGACTTAACACCTCTAGATGAATTTAGTCAACTACTGAATATTTCTGAGTTTAGGGATGTGAAGTTCTATATAAGGTATATCCTAAGCAGTAAGCTTGAGTTGTTGGTTAATGATGAGGTAGTAAGTATTTACGCGTTAGTAGGTGTCCCAGTAAACTATACCTTAGATGGTGTAGTAGTAAGTGATGATGTGTTAGTTATCGGTGGTGGTAAGTACGTAAACACTACCTTACGTGTAGGTAATAACTCCTACATGATCACATCAGTAAATCTTAAGGTTGTGGAGGATTCAAGGATCTTCTATGAGATACCGTTACTACCAGTTCAAGCATACTTAGGTACTAAACCGATTACCGTCCCTGCAGATAAGGTCTTAATAACTACGACATCAAATGTTATTAAGCTACTCCACTTAGATAAGTACTCAGTTACAGATGTTGTTATAGGGTTGAAGGATGGGTTAGGTAGTTATGATGTGGAGGTTTTTAGAGGTTTGTTAGAGGGTTATAGGCCTACTATTATGGTGTTAAAGGATAATGTTTTAGAGGTCTTAAGTAGTTATGGATTACCTACTAAGGAATCCTTACTCTCATCTCTTATCTCAGCTTTAATATCATCGATAGTATTATCAGTAACTTTTATAGCTTTACAACCTAAGGTTAGGTCAGTATATGATAGGTTAAGTATTTTAGGTTTTCATTCATGGTCTTTCACGACATTATTGACTATGTTCGTAGCTGTAGTGTTCTTGGTGTTGGGGGTTATAATGCTTGTGATTATAAATCATTTACTCGGTATTTACTCAACTATTAACTCTGCTATAACATTCATAACATCGTATATAACCATTATAATCTTCATCAATAAGAAGGTATTTAACTTAAGTACTACTGAAGCTGTATCAGTACCTACCTCAACTAAGTTTAACTTAATTGTTAGAGGTGTTGATGTATGTCATACCCTAGAATACATCTCTAACTTACTAAGAAGTGATGAGTTCTTCGAATTAAGGGATTTAGATGTTAAATGTGATGGAGGTGGTTTCTTACATGCTTCATGTAGGTTTAAAGGTGTTTGGGGTATTGGGTTAGATCTAGATTTATTCGTAACTAGGCATGGTGGAGATAATCTAGAGTTATCATTTAATATATCTATGTGGAGTATTGAGGAATTATCTGAGAAACAGCTTGAGAGTATCTTAAGACTACTTAATTCTAAACTCCTCGGAGGTATTAAGGTATGGACTTTAAGTCAGGTGCAGCTTTAACAGCTATTAAGATACTTAGTAGGGGTAAGGGGATCTACATAATCATTACTACCTCATCCCTACTCCTATACTACCCGATATTCGTGAAGAATCCGAGGATAACCTACTTATTAGTAGTGATTAGTGTTTTAAATGCTTTAGTAGCTGTATTAGCTGATATAGATACTCATAAATCACTATTCTACGCATTCAGAATCTGTGGTGCAACCCCCTCAACGCTTATGACTTACATTATAACGACATCATCGGTAGTTACACTCATAAGTTTAATACCGATTACAATCTGTATTGACGTGTTTGGAGTGCTTACATCATTGCTAATGAATATCTCAGTAACTACATCATTACTCTACATGAGTTATATTAAGGTTAGGAAGTATTCCTGATCGTAGGGGTATGATTAGTGATGCATGAGGTAGCTGTACTCCTTAGGGATGTCTGGAAGAGTTATAAGTTCGGTGTCGAGATAGTTAATGTTTTAAAGAATGTTAATGCTGTATTCATGCGTGGGGAGGTTATAGGTATTCACGGCCCTAGCGGTTCTGGGAAGACTACATTATTAAAGATTATAGCAGGTCTTGAAAGACCTGATAGGGGTGAGGTTATAGTCTGTGGATACAATCTGAACCTACTTGATGAAGTAGGTCTGTCAATGATTAGGAACTCAATAGTTAGTTATATACCTCAAGACTACGGGTTGATAGACTCATTAACTGTTTTTGAGAATGTAGAACTCCCACTACTTATCGCAGGAGTTGATAAGTTAAGTAGGTTGAGGAGGGTAAGTGAGGTTATCAAGTATATAGGACTTAACGGTAAGGAGTGGTTAAGACCTACACGTTTAAGTGGTGGTGAGAGACAGAGAGTCGCTATAGCTAGGGCATTAGTTACTACACCATCAGTACTACTAGCTGACGAACCTACAGCAAACCTAGACTGGAATAATGCTATTAAGGTCATGGAGTTATTCAAGGATATTAAGAAGGATTTCAACACAACAATAGTGATAGTTACTCACGACCCTAGAATACTTGAATTCGTAGATAGGTCACTAACTATGTTTGAAGGTACTTTAAAAGAGATAACCCCTAAAACATATTAATTAATAACGTAAATTAAATTATAAGATGTTCTGAACTAACTTAAAATTCAAATAATTTCATTATTAATAATTATAATTGATACATGATTAATTTATAACTATAAAATTTATAAATCCCTAACCATTATATCTTAAGGTGTTATTGTGAGTAGTAAGGAGTTCTTTAAACTTGGTGAGGGTCCTGCTTTAGAGGTTGTTGATAGGTTACCTACGCCTGAGGAAGTGTTTAAGGTTCCTAAGTTGACTGGTTGGAAGTTATTTGCTACTGTGTTTGGTCCTTCATTCACAGCTTTAGGTGGTGCTTTAGGTTCTGGAGAGTGGTTGATGGGACCTACAGTAACTGTTACCTACGGTACAGACCTATTCTGGTTTATATGGGTTGGCTGTATGTTCCAGACCATCTATAATATAGCGTTCTGTAGATTCACTATGTTGACTGGTGAGCCAGCACTAGTATACTTCGCTAGGGTATATCCGAGGAAGTTCTGGATAGCTTGGAATGTAGCAGTGTTATTCATGGCATTAGCATGGCCTGGTTGGGCATTAGGTGCTGGTACGGCATTAGGTTCTATAATACTTGGTAGAGTACCTGGTGTTGGTGTACCACCAGCACAGGCAGCTGCTGATGCCATGTTCGTACGTTACTGCGGAATAGGGCTATTCCTATTCTCGTTCTTCGTGGTCATGTTCGGTGGTAAAATATATAATACTATAGAATACATCTTCAGGTTTAAAGTACTATTCGTTACCTTCTCAGTATTTATACTAGCTTTAATATACGGCAAGCCTGAGCTCTGGTCAGGAGCGTTAGTAGGATCACTTAAGGTAGGGTATATACCTCCAGGTGCTGATGTATTCCTGCTAGGTGGTTGGTGGGGTTACACTGGTTGGTTATCAGCTATCAACTACTTAATGAGTAATTGGTATAGGGATAAGGGCTACGGTGTAAGTTCATTAGTTGGTTATATACCTGCAATAATAGGTGGTAAGAAAATCGCAACATCACCTGTAGGTAAGGTATTTAAATTCACTCCTGAGAACATAGCTACCTTCAGACGTTGGGAGAAGATATTAGTTTGGGATCAGTGGTTAATATTCTTCCCATTCGGAATTGTAGGTATGGCATTTCCATCAATACTTGTAGCTTCATTCATACCTAGAGGTACGAGACTACCTGAGTGGGGTATTGCAGCTCATGTAGCTGGTCAGTTCGGTGCTATGTGGGGTCCGATAGGCTACTACTTCATATCATTTATAGGTCTTATAGTGCTTTGGGGTACTCAGTTAAATATTATGGATGCATTAACTAGGAATATGACTGACTTACTATGGAGTACTTCTGAAGGTGTTAGGAAGTGGGCTAAAGGTGATATCAGAAGGATTTACTACCCATTCATGGCTTGTTACATAGCATTTGCTATGTGGGCTATATGGCAAGCACCACCACTCATAATCCTATTACTATCAGCTAATATAGCTAACTTCGGAGGTTATGGAGTAATACTACTACACTGGCTTGAGAGGAAGTTACCTAAGGAGTTAAGACTTAGATGGTACTACTGGCCATTCCTATACGCATACGCAATACTCTGCTGGTTCTGGTTCGTAACGGTGTTCATACTAGGTAGGTTATTAGGTATCAAAATATTCTAAAATTTTAAATTAATTTTTTGATATTTTTAAATAATTTCAAATCTAATTCTTCCTCACCGTATCTACAATAGATTTAATAGGTATTGATGGAAGTATTATTAGGTGTTTTAGTGAGGCGTTTAGTAGTCGTTGACGTCAATAAATGTGTTGGTTGTCAACTATGTATGTTAGCATGTAGTAGGAGGTTTGGTATTGTAGGTTATAGTAAGTCTGCTATTTGGGTTAGGAGTGCTGGTGGTTTTGAGAGGGGTTTTACAATAGTTGTTTGTAGGGCTTGTAAAGACCCCCCATGCGCTAGGGTATGTCCGACAAATGCTCTTAGGGTTAGGGATGGTGGTGGGGTTATACTGGATATGAGTAAGTGTATTGGTTGTGGGTTATGTAGGGATGCTTGTGATATAGGTGCTGTTATGTGGGATTATGAAGTAGGTAAGCCTGTAATATGTGTCCACTGTGGGTTCTGTGTTAATTACTGCCCACATAATGTATTAGCTCTTGAGGAGGTGTCTTAATGGATTGGTTTAAATCACTCTCTAACGTACTCTACATAGACCTTACTAGGAAGACATACTGGGTTGAGTCTAGGGAGGAATTATTCAGTAAGTGGTTAGGTGGTATTGGAGTAGCTACTCAACTATATAAGGAGGAAGTACCGAGGAATGCAGATCCTTTAGGTCCTGAAAATGTCATCATATTCGCTGTAGGGCCTTTAACAGGTCTCTACCCACTAGCATCTAAAACAATAGCAGTGTTTAAATCACCTTTAAATGGGTACTTCGCTGAGAGTCATGCTGGTGGTAGGTCAGCACTAGCTATTAGGTTTGCAGGTTATGGAGCTATAGTTATTAGAGGTGTTAGTGATAGACCTATATACGTAGTTATTGAAGATGATAAGGTTAGGTTTAGAGATGGAGCTACTTTATGGGGTATGAGGAGTACTGAGACTGTAGGTAGGATTTTAAGGGAGGTAACTTCAGGTCCTGGATATAGGGCTATCATGAGGATCGGTAGGGCTGGTGAGAGGTTAGTTAGGTATGCATCAGTAGTTACTGAGACTTACAGACACTTCGGTAGGTTAGGCTTAGGAGCTGTTATGGGTTCTAAGAAGTTAAAAGCTATCGTTGTAGTAGGTCGTAAAGGGTTTAAAGTACCTGATATACCTACCTATAGGGCTGTATATGATGAGATATATCAATTAGCTGTTAAGTCACCAGCTATGAAGAAATACCATGATCTAGGAACTGCAGCTAATATATTAGCTCTAAATAGTATTAAGGCATTACCTACTAGGAACTTCAGCTCAGGTGTGTTTGAATTAGCTGGGGAAGTAAGTGGTGAGAAGTTAGCTGAGACTATACTAGCTAGGAGGGTAGCATGTGCTGGTTGCCCAACAGCATGTGTACATATAGCAGCTCTTAGAGAACCCTATCCTGAAGAACCTTACTTCTATAAGGTTAAGTTCTTATCGTATGACCACGAACCACTATATGCATTAGCAACTAATTTAGGTATTGGTAGTAGGGAGGGTTTCCTTAAGTTATTAGATGTTGTTGAGGAGGAGGGTTTAGACGTTATATCGACAGGTGTTGTACTTGCTTGGGCTACTGAAGCATATATTAATGGATTAATAAGTGAGAAGGAATTACTTACTAAGTTGGGTTGGGGTGATTATGAGTCATACATTAAAGTCGTTAGGAATATAGTCTTACAACCTAATGATTTCTATAAGACCTTAGCATTAGGTGTTGAGGAAGTAGCTAAGAAATACGGTGGTTTAGACTACGCATTAGCCTTCAATAAGGTTGAACCTGCTGGTTACCATACAGGCCCTCTATACATAATATCGTTGATAGTAGGTTCTAGACATAGTCATTTAGACTCAGGTGCTTACTCAATAGATCAGGAATTACTAGCTAGTAAGAAACCACTACCTACGCCTCAGGAAGCTGTTGAGAGGATTGTTGAGGAGGAGTCTTGGAGGCAGGTGCTAACAAGTTTAGTTATCTGCCTCTTCGCTAGAGGTATATATAAGCCTGAAATCGTTGAGAAATGTCTTAAACCTCTAGGTAAGTCATTAAGTACTGAAGAACTTAAGAAGTTAGGTAGGGATATATGGGTTGAGAAGCAATTAATTAAGTATTCAGAAGGTTTTAACGTATTAAATGTTAGGATACCTAAGAGGGTTTTAGAAACCCCAACACCTCACGGAGTTGTCGATGAGAACTACGTTAGGGAGGCGTTAAAGTATTTCGACTTAATAATAAACCTATCACGTAAGCTTAAAACATAACTTTTTATAAGTACTTAACTACTTAAGGGGTTTAGTGGGTTTAGTTAGAGGTATTAGTGATTTATACGTAGATATAATGCTTACGTTAGTAGTTATCAGTTTCTCAGGAGCCCTACTAACACTATACACAGATATGAAGAACTCATTCGAAGTAAGTATCGATGATGTTAAGGAGGTACCGACTGTATTACTAATAACTTATAGAGGTAGGAACTACTTAATCATAGCTAATCATGACTTAAGCAGTAGGAAGTTCTTAATTATGAACGGTAGTATAAAACTCTACGAACTCTCTATAGGGCCTGAGGAAGTAATTACTGTAGATTTAGGTGTTGGGTCAGTTAATGAGTTATCAGTAGTGTTTGATGACTACATCTTAAGACCTAATAACGTAGTGTTGAGGTGAATTGATGAGGGGTTCACTATCTAGTCTAACAGCAGCTATAATAATACTGTTAACACTTACATCAACACTAACCTACATATCATTAGAACTACGTAAAGTACCTACACAGGTGAGTAAGGTCAACTACGAATTAGTGAGTAGGTTAAGTAATTCTGTTAGGGATGCATACCTAGAATTCAGTGATGAGGGACTCTACATAAGGAGTAATAACCCACCGATTAAGGTGTTATCAGTCTTAAACGTAAGTGACTCAGGTATTAATAGATTAATGAGTAACTTAACCATTAACACCACACGTGAGTTAATACTTAATAAGGAGTTGATGATTAACTCATTAAGTAGTGGGTACTTAATAATATTATTAGATAATGGTAAGTACTTCATAGTTGATAAAAACTCATTAAGTAACTCAACAAGTAATAACGTTTTTAGGGATTCCCTAGACCTCCTAAACACTACGTATTTAAGACCTATACTCTACGTAGGTATACTGAAGGATTTAAACTCATTCATGAACAACCCAATACCTGGACTACCCTCAGACCCTGAATCCAACTACTTACCAGTAGGTTATACGTTAATCACCACAGATACACATACTGTGAGTAAGGGTAGTTGGTACTTATACGCAGACCCTCGAAGTAATCCTAATAAGGTCGGTATGGTGTTCGGTAACGGCTCAACAACAGTAAGTTACTTAGGTATGGGTTACTACACTATAAACTCAGAACATAACGTATATACTAAATGGTATGAATTAGTCTCAGGCTCAACATCTGGTTGGTACATAAGTTATGAGACTATAATGGCTGGTGTAGTTGGTTGGTGGTTATACCCTGTAGTAGTTTCAGTTAATAGGAGTACGTTAACGTTAACGTTCATGGTTAAGAACTTAGGTGGTTGGGTAACGATGTATTTAAGACCTGTAGCTTATGTAGTAAGTCCTGAGGACTTCATCAGAGGTACACTCATAATACCTTACCAGGTAAACCCAACTCTAGAATCAGTTATTAGGTACTCAATTACTAAGCCGTACTACGTATGGGAGGGTAGTGTTCAGGGTGGGACTTTATCCTCAGGTAGTACTTTAGATACTTCATTAAGTTTAGACTTTAAGTCAGTACTTAATTCCTTAGGTCTTAGTAGGGCTTTAGTCTTAGTAGGTTTTAGGTATGCATCGACTAGTGGTGTGAGTATTAAGGTAACTACGTTCATACATGATTACGACGTGAAGTTCAGCTTAGGTAGTGATGAGGTAGGTAAGTATGTCTTCATACCAGCATCTAATAACGTAGTACCTGAGGTTATAGCACCATCAGGTAGTAAAGTACAGCTGTACAGACCTACAAACCTCTACACATCAGTTATAGACTACCCAGTAGTCTTCATACCTTCTGAAAGCGGTACTTACGTGATTAGGTATAAGTCAGCCCCATACACACTAATACCTCAGGTAAGGTTAAGTATAAACCTAACACAGAACAGCTATAACCCAGTCCTAGAATACTTAAGGAATCAACATCTAGGTTACTCAAACTACGTAGTTAATGACTCAATAACCTTAGAGTTAGGTAGGGCTGTGTTAAGAGATCATGAGTACTTCGAAGCAGGTAGTGAGACTTGGTACTCAGGTGATTTACTAGTAGTTAATGGATTACCTAGTAGTGGTCAGTATAACTTCACATACTATATAAACTCGTTAGTTCAGGGGTATACAACGTTAAACTTAAACCAGAACAGTAGTAGGGATTACTACTACTGTTGGAGTTCATGGAGTTGTTACTACTACTGGAGGATATACTTTACATCATATCCTAACGGATCTGTGACTAAGCTATACATACGTGGTGATGTCCTATACCCCTCAGGTTCTTACTACTTAAGATTCGGGGTGTATGTACCGTTAGCAGATACTCAAGTAACTACAACACCTACTACATCAGGTATTAAGGTAGTCTACAAGTACGGTAACTCACCATACGTGATATACATCGCATCACAATTCACCGAGTTAGTTAGGTTAAGTAATAACGTCTTAATACTTAATTAATTAGTTTTTAATCCCTAACCAACATACTTAAGTTGATGATGGATGAAGTAGGTGTCAGTACTTGGTGGTGGTATTGACTAACATATCATACCTACTAACATCAGTGTTAGTAACTACGTCATTAACATTAACTATAATCCCTGTATGGGTTAGAATAGCTTTTAGTAGGGGTTTTACTGGTAAGGATATGAATAAGTTAGGTGATGTTAGGGTTGCTGAGGGTGGTGGTTTATGGGTTGTTATTAGCTGTACATTCGGGATCTACTTGTTAGCAACCCTACATAGGTACTTAAGTAATGAGGTTGTATATAATGATGAATTCTTCGCATTAACATCACTACTCCTACTAACATCACTACTAGGTTTTATGGATGACATACTTGGTTGGAAGAAGGGGTTACCTATATGGGTTAGGGTATTATTCATAGCACCTATATCAATACCGTTGATAGTTATTAAGGCTGGAGTATCTACGGTTTCAATACCTTTAGTAGGTGTTGTTGACTTCGGAATCCTATACCCGTTGGTCTTAGTACCTGTAGGTGTTTTAGGGGCTGCTAACGCCTTCAACATGATTGCCGGGTATAACGGGTTAGAAGCTAGTATGGGTTTAACACTTATGTTATTCACAGCCATATTCTCATACGTTAAAGGTATCGACCTAGTGTTTGAGTGTTCGTTAATTATGGCTTCAGCATTAGCAGCATTCCTAAGGTTTAACTGGTACCCTGCTAAGGTATTCCCAGGAAATACGTTAACTTACGCTGTAGGTGCTTACTACGCATCATTAGTTATCCTAGGGAATATGGAGAAGTTCGGAGTTCTACTATATACGTTATACTTTATAGAGTTCATACTATTCATTAGAGGTATTAAGGACGGTATATATAAGGAGAACTTCGGAATACCTGAAGATGACGGAACTCTAAAACAACCATATAGTAAGGTATACAGTCTAACACATCTAGCAATAGTCATTCTAGGGAAGTTAGGTATAAAACCTACAGAGGTTAGAGTTACGTTAACCTTAACATCACTTCAAGTACTTGTAGGTATGGTGGTGCTGGCAGTAACGTTATTAGGTCTTATCTAACACTTAAAATGTAAAATTAACCTAATCAATTAGTTTAATCAAGAGCTTTGGTTAATAATTTAAAACTCCAGCAATATTAATCATTATGACTAACTATAGAATTCCAACTAATGGATTATATTTAATTAACATTTAAAAATTACAGTTTAGTCTTACTATTGGGGCTTGTATGGGGGTTGAGGAGGTTATATCTAAACTTAAGGAGGCAGTAGGTTCTGAGAACGTTATTACAGATCCTGAGGAACTATATGTTTACAGTTTCACAGCATATGCTGTTGTTAGGGAGGAACCACTAGCTATAGTTAAGGCTAAATCCACTGAAGATGTGGTTAAGGTCCTTAAGATAGCTAACGACTACGTAATCCCAGTAGTTCCTAGGGGTAGTGGGACTAGTGTTATAGGTGCTTCAACACCTGTTAAAGGGTCTATAGTACTTGATTTAAGGCCTATGAGGAAGATTAGAGTTGATGTTGCTAACGGTGTTGTTGAGGCTGAGGCAGGTGCTTACGTAGATGAGGTTGATAGAGAGTGTAGGAAGTACGGCTTTATGTTCCCAGTAGACCCTGCAAGTGCTGAAGCAGCTACTATAGGTGGTGCTCTAGCTATGGATGGTGGTGGTATGAGGGGTGCTAGGTATGGGACTATGAGGCATGTAACGTTAGGTATTGAGGTTGTACTACCTGGAGGTCAGGTAATCACTTTAGGAGGTCCTGTATATAAGCAAGCTACTGGTTATGACTTAATGCATATATTCATAGGTTCTGAAGGTACTTTAGGAGTCATTACTAGGGGTTGGTTTAAGATAGTACCAGCACCTAAGTCTGTAGGTAGGGTAGTTGCTTACTTCGATAATGTTGAGGATGCTGCTAAGGGTGTCTACGAGATTAGGAGGAGGGGTTTCACACCGTTAATTATAGAGTTCATGGATGATATAGTTGTTAAACTCGCTAATAAGGTAAAAGGACTTAACTTCCCAGAGAAGAATATGGTTATAGTTGATATAGACTCACCTAAACCTGAAATACTTAATAGTATGTTGAATGAAGTTGCTGAAGTACTTAAAGCTTCAGGTGCTGTACTAGTTCAATTCACTACAGACCCTGACGAGATGGCTAAGCTATATACTGTACGTAAGCAGGCATACCCGATATTCGCAGCTACATTCCCATTCTCGTTCATGGGTGACCTCTCAGTACCTCTATCAGCACTACCAGCAGTTGTTAAGAAGGTTAGGGAGGTATCAGCTAAGTACGGAATAACTATAGGTTTGATAGGGCATGCAGGTGATGGTAACCTACACCCATTAGTAGGTCTTGAATCTAGGGATGAGTGGTGGAGTAAGGCTAGACCAGCATTAGTTGAGATTGAGGGTTACTCTATAGAGTTAGGAGGTACTATATCTGGTGAGCATGGTATAGGTATTGAGAGGAAGGACCTACTGATTAAGGAGTTAAGAGCTAGACGTAGTGAAGCTGTGTTAGAGTACATGAGGCAGATCAAGAAGATATTCGATCCTAAAGGGATTATGAACCCTGGAAAACTAGTTGATTAGGTGGTCTGTACGGCATACACGTTAGAAAACCTAAAGAAAGACTCAAGTAAATTCATAGAGTACTGTAAGCAGTGCGGCTTCTGTACACCGGCATGTCCAGTACTTAAGGTTAGTGATTATGTAGAGACATACGGACCTAGAGGTAGGTTACTACAGATTAGAGGTCTAGTATTTAACGAGTTAAGACCTGGTAAAGGATTAAGTAGTAGGATCTACTGTACATTATGTGGTTTCTGTGAGGTTAAGTGTATAGCTTCGTTAAAACTTACAGACCTATACATAGCTAGTAGAGAATACCTAACATCCTCAGGACTAACACCGGAGGAGATTAAATCAGTAATAGATGGTATAGTCGGTAATAATAACCCATATAATGTAGATCCTTCTATTAAGGCTATGTGGCTTGATTACCTACCTGAGAAACCACCTACTAAGGGTAGGGTTGTTTACTGGGCTGGATGTACATCATCAATCAGAAGTCCTGAAACATCAGCAAACGCCTACCAACTCATTAAGGAGTTAAGCGGTTCTGACGTTGCAGTCCTCGATTCTGAGCCTTGTTGTGGTTGGCCTCTATACTTGGTTGGTGATGTTGATGGTTATAAGGTTCAAGTGAGTAGGGCTTTGAAGGCTTTAGAGGGTTGTGGTGCTGGTGTTGTCATCACTACATGTCCAGCATGTACTAGGTCTTTAAGGGATAAGGCTAGGGAGTTAGGTATTACGTCAAACGTTAAGGTTTATCATATAGTTGAGTGGTTGTATGAGTTGATGAAGGAAGGAAAACTACCTAAGCTACAACTAGAAGAAACAATAACATATCATGATCCTTGTGAACTAGGTAGACATATGAAGATATTTAAAGAACCTAGAGAAATAATAAAGAACATACAAGGACTAAAACTAGTTGAGATGAGAGGAAACCAACTAGAAAGTAACTGCTGCGGAGGTGGAGGACTTTATCAGGTAGTACATATGGATAGAGCTCTTAAGATAGCTTCTCTAAGGCTTAAGGATATACCTCAAGGTGTTAAGGTATTAGTTAGTGCTTGTCCGAGCTGTAAGATGACTTTAGAAACTGCTGTTAGGAATGAAGGTCTTGATGTTGAGGTATTAGATATAGTTGACTTGTTGATGAGGGCTAAGAAGGTTTAAACCTCATTCCAACTCAGTATTTTTACTTAACCCCACTACAACCTTATATTACTTAAGTACTTCAGTATTCTAAAGTATTTTAGTGTAGATTTAAATACTCTGATGTAAGTATTTTTAGGTGTGTTATGTCTAGTAGTAAGAGGTTCATACCTATATCTGAGGATATAGTTTTAGAAGCTGTTAAGATTGCTGAGAGGGATGGTGTACCTTTAAGAGATTTTATTGAGAGGGTTTTAAGTGAGGTTATTAGGGTTATGAAGTTTAGGAGTAATGTCCTTGACGTGTTAGCTAATGCTGATGCTGTTGAGGATATTAGGAGGGTTTCAGGTGTTCTACTACCTAGTAACTTCGTCTATAAGTTACTTGAGTCTATAAGTGAGGAGGACTTCAAAGCTTTAGTTGAGGATGTTAGGAGGATTGCTTCATGGTATGGTGTTTTAGCTAAGGTTAAGAGGGGTCCTTCAATCTATGAGTTTAAGAGGGTCTTAAGCTTATGGTTACCTGATATGAATGTAGATGTTATTGACTTAGGCGGTAGGTTTAAAGTAGTTGCTTCATCACCTAACCAACCACTTAGAGCTACTTTAATAGCTAAGTACGTTGTTGAGGAGTTAGCTAAGTCTATGGAGCTTAAGTTAAGTAGTTTTGAGTTTTCTAAAGGTTTAGTAAGTGTTGTTGTTGAGGGTGGTTTAAGTGGTTAGTAGGAAGACTGTAGGTCTAGACACATCAATAGTTTCTGAGTTGAGGGGTATAGCCTTAAGGAGGGGTATGAACTTAGTATCATATCTTAGGAAGTTAATTACTGAGGCTATAGAGCTTGAGAAGAGGGGTTACTACGCACCTAGGGCTTTAGCTGAGAAGAGGGTTGAGTACCTACTAAACTCATTCAACTTCATCTACGTACCTGTAGAATTAGTTAGTAATTCATTAAGTAGTGATTCCTTAAGGAATGCTAGGGAGTTCGGTATTAGGTTAGGTATGACTCTTAAGGAGTTAGGTGTTAATGCCTACGAATTCATAGAGTTCTTAGGCAATTCATCAGGGATTCTAATATTTGAGAGTGATAAAGTTATAGTAACTCCTGTAAGTGATGGTAAGAGCTTAATAGCTGAGTTGATTAAGGGTTTAGCATTAGGTAGTGGTTTAGAGTGTAGTGAGGGTAAGGGTGTGTTCGTGATTAAGGTACCTAAGGAAGTTATTGAGAGGGCTTCAAAAGCTGTTGAGGAGGGCTTAACTAGTAGGAGGGGTAGGAGGAGGAAGGTTTAAGTAATTCCTTAACATCGTTTATTAAACCCATAACACCTTCACTAAATAACCTCCTATCCATCTCCTTAACATCACTACTCACTACTGGTTTGAACTCCATCTTAGCTATTATGTCCCTATCTATATCTACTCCAGGGGCTACCTCCTCAATAATTAAACCCTCACTACCTAACCTAAACACACACCTCTCAGTTACGTACTTAACCTCCTGACCCATCATCAAACCTAACCTAGCGTTGTAGACTACCTCATACAGCTTATTAACGAATTTAACTACATCACCGTCCTTCTCAATAACCAACCTCTTAGACATACCATCAACTCTTATAACCCTCCTACCGGCTGTGAAAGAACCTGCAAAGTATATCCTAGGTGCTCCGTAGGCAATTACTGGGAAGCCTCCAGGACCTGTAACAACTCCAGGTATGAATGACGGGTTTACATTACCTTCCTTATCAACCTGCATGAAGCCTAAAGAAGCACAGTCTATGATACCACCCTCATAATTTGTGAATTGGTCTGGTAAAGGTATTACTGCGTAGGGCCCTACAGACGCTCCGAAATCAGTATGTAGTAGCATAGTACCTCCCCAAGGACCTGACTCAATAGTCGGGTGTATTAGTTCTTGAACCCCCTCCTCAGTAGCTACTGAAGCTATCATAGCAGGTATCCCAACACCTAAGTTAACCATTATAGGCCTCTTTAAAGACTTAACCAACCCTATAAACTCTATCAACACCCTCCTAGCAATTACCTTCTCATAAGTTAGTTCTAGAGGTCTTACAGATTCTTTAGGAGGTATTAACTCACCACTTAATCTTGGGTCATACTCACAGCTACTTACCTGCCAGTGGTACTCTTTAGGAGCTACTACTACGTAGTCTATTAGGGGTCCTGGGACATGTACGTCTCTAACCCTAATACTGTATGGCTTAGCGATCCTGAGTACTTGAGCTACTACTAAACCTGACTTAGGCCTAGCCTTAACTGCTTGAGCTATATTTAAAGTAGTACCTAAGGCTACCTCCCACTCAAGACTTAAGTTACCTACTTCATCAGCTGTAGTACCTCTTATGAAGCCTACATCAGGTTTCGGAGCCCTGTATAGTAGGTACTCACTACCTCCAATAACTACTAACTCTACAGTACATTCACGTCTCTTACGAGCTAACTCATTCATACACCCACCCCTAAGCCTAGGGTCTAAGAAGGTACCTAGACCAACCCTAGTGATCACTCCAGGCCTACCGCAGGCAACCTCCCTCAACCACCAACTAACTATTCCTAAAGGCCATGCATAGTAAGCAACTAACTCCTCAGCAATTAACTTCTGAAGCCATGGTGAGAATCCTGGGTAAGGTATTAAAACACCTCTTAAGAAGCTACTATCCCTACACTCATAAAGTTTCTTAGCAACGACGTCTAAACCCCTATTAGGGACTGCAGGTAATGCATCACTAATTACTAGTAGGTCTTTAGGCCTACCAAACCTCTCATAATGTTCGTAGAGTTTAATTATTAAGTACTCAGGAGTTAAGGCTAGGTTAAAACCTGATATAACTACTGTAGAACTGTTAGGGATTAAATCCATAACGTAGTCAACACTAACAACCTTCCTAAACATACTACCTCAACAACAATTACTAACACCCCCTAAAATCCTTAATGCTAATTAATTAGTACTGGAATTAATGAAGTGGTGGTAGTCTGAGTACCACTAAGGAGGATATCTTAAGACTGTTGAAGGAGGATGAGGAGTTTAGATTAGCTATTGCTGGGTTGTTAGGACTAGACAGCATCTTACTCGAGCTTAAGAAGCTTAGGGAAGACTTCCTACTCTTTATCAAGGAGCAGGAAAGGAGGTGGGAAGAGACTCATAAGAGACTTGATAGACATGAAGAAGAGTTTAAGAAGGTTTGGGAATCTATTGAGAGGCTTAGACAGGACTTCCTAACATTCGTTAAGGAACAAGAAAAACGTTGGGAGGAAAATAATAGGAGATGGGAAGAAAACAATAGAAGATGGGAAGAGAGTAATAAGCGTTGGGAGGAGAATAGTAGGAGGTGGGAGGAGGCTTATAAGAGGTTTGAAGCTATTGAGAATGAGTTGAAGAGGTTGAGGGAGGACTTCAACAGAGCTTTCGAATCACTTAGTAGGAGGGTTGATGCTTTAGGAGCTAGGTGGGGTTTAATCACTGAAGAAGCATTCAGAGAGGGTATGAGAGGGATTATTCAGAAGTTATTAGGTGTTGCTGAGGTTAGTAGGTGGAGTCGTTATGATAGTGATGGTGAGGTTTATGGGAGGCCTTCAGTGGTTGAGGTGGACTTACTGATTAAGGATGGGGTTCATATATTAGTTGAGGTTAAGTCAAGCATATCTAGGGGTGACGTCCTCGAGTTCTTAAGAATCGGTAAGTTTTATGAGAAGGTTTGTGGTGTTAAACCTAGGTTGGTCATGATATCTCCTTACGTTGATGTTAGAGCTTATGAGTTAGCTAAGG
>JAJHRE010000061.1 GCA_020832985.1 Desulfurococcaceae archaeon
GGGTATACCGTTAACCCATACCCTACCCTTACCTGGTTTAACAACTACCCTAGCAATAGCTGTCTTCCTCTTACATGAGGCTAGAACAACTTTTAACTGTTGTTGCTGGGTACTCAACCCTTCCACCCAAGCATTTTAGCTATCTCACCAACCGTTATAAATCCTTTACTAAGTCTTGAGGAGGTATGAGCTACTTTAACAACATTATACTTCTTTAACTCCTCTGGAAAACCTATATAGACCTTCAAATTCTTAAAAGCTTCAACACCTCTCCAACTATCCTTAGGTAACATACCCTTAACAGCCTTCTTAACTATAGCTATAGGGTTCCTAGGCCTCTTAGGAGACCACTTATACGGATTCCTTAACGTCTTTATCTCTAACCAAATCCTATATGATTCTATAATCATCTGAGGATTACCACTCACAACAGCTTTCTCAGCGTTGACTACGTATACCTTATAACCATTTAGTAAAGACTTAGCTACCGTAGTAGCTAACCTACCTAATATAGCACCTTCAGCATCTACCACTAATACTTTATCACTCATATTATCACCTTCACACCCGAACCCTTGGGATATTCCTTAACTAAATCCTTAATATGGATAACCCTACTCCCCGAGTCCCTAACCTTCTCTAGAGCTGTTAATGATATTGACACAGTAGCTAATGTGATTTTCTTAGTAAGATTACCCCCTCCTAATACTTTACCAGGTACTACCACAACATCACCGTCATTAACATACCTATTCAACTTACTTAAGTTAACTACCACACGTTTCCTAGCAGGTCTAGAAAGTATTTCAGCTACGTAACTCCATATCGGTGCGTTGTAATCCTTAGCATATTTATTCAACTCCTTAATCAGTAACCTTAAGTTTATGTTTGTAGGTCCTGTACGCCTCATCTTAACTCCCTCCAACACTACCTAACTTATTAAGTTCATTGTGAATTATTTGAAGTTTATTAACAATTATTTTAAGAGCTTCTGATAATATCCTCTCAGGTTTTAACGCACCACTACTCTCAATATAGAGTATATACTTATCCTCATACCAGCTTAAGTCTATAGCATCGTAATCACATACCTTAACACATTGTCTACATAGAATGCATTTACCTTCATCAACTTCAACATGATCCTTCACCAACTTAAGTACACCTCTAGGACAGACCTCAACACACTTACCACATAAAGTACATCTACTACGGTTTAAACTTACCTTAGCTAAGTATGTAACCGTAGCTACAGTTGATGGACTCCACTTTATATGTTCTCTACCCCTACCTAACCTAGCCCTAGCTTCAAAAGCTAATCTCTGCCCAGGAGCTAACACAGCTATAGGTATATCAGGTGAGACTGGTCTGACGTCAGGGTCTTGCGAAGTTAAATCACGTGAGTAAACAGTTAATACTTCATCCTTAGCTGATACATCAAGTGTTAATACTGCGTAACAACCTTCAACCTCAGTACTCCCAATACATTCCTCCGGCATCTTATACTTCCCTAACGCTTCATCCGAAGTTAGTGGTATCATACCTAATCTATGAGCTATTATCTCATCATACAGAGCTGATGTATTATCCACAAATATTACCTCATCTACAGCCATGGTAGGTACCTCAGCTAATGCTGCCCTCCTAACAGCGTTAAGTAGAGGTAGTGGGACTCCCTCAAATAACAACTTTATATAGTTCTTACCCCTATCTAAAACCTTAACATTTAAACCCATTAAATCCACCTACACTCTACGTCCACGCCTACCGCCAGGCCTTCTAGTACTGTCGTGAGGTATGGGAGTTACATCCTCTATCCTACCAATTATAAATCCAGCCCTAGCTAGAGCCCTTATAGCTGCTTGAGCACCTGGGCCAGGTATCTTAGGTCCGTGCTCACCCGGTCCCCTAACCTTAATATGTATAGCACCTATACCTTTATCCATAGCTTCCTGAGCTACCCTATAAGCTATCATCATTGCGGTATAAGGTGATGGTTTCTCCCTATCAGCCTTAACAGCCATACCACCAGAAGCTCTAGAGACTGTTTCAGCACCGCTTAAGTCAGTTATGGTGATTATAGTGTTATTAAATGAACTGAATATATGTGCTATACCCCACTTAATTTCCCTTACTGAGAACAAGCCCATCACCTAACTCTAACAATACCCTGCTTAATTGATGATACAGGTACGATTAAGTTCTCCTCATCCCTACTAACTAAGTAGCCAGGTGAGGTAACTCTACGTACGCCGATAGCTATATGCCCGTGGGTTATCAACTGTCTAGCGTGATGAATACTTGATGCTAATCCCTTCTTAAACACTATAGTCTGTAACCTCCTCTCTAAGACACTCTCAACATCTAGTGCTAGGATATCCTCTACAGCAGCATTCTCAGAATTTAGTAATCCTAAACGGTATAACTTACTAACTAATTCCTTCTCCCTAACAGCTCTTAACTCCGGGGGAAGTGATAGTAATGCTTTAGCCCTCCTCCTAAACTCCCTAAGGAGTGTTTGAGCTTTCCATAACTCCTTCTTATTCCTAAGGCCGTACTTACCCACTAACTCCATCTCCCTAATCAATCTTTCCTTAATCCATGGATGGCCAGGCCTCTCCCAAGACTTACGAGACTTCTTAGGATCTCCCATAACACATCACTTCTTCTTACTAACACCTACTGTAGGGCCTATCCTACCAGTTGTATGGGTTCTCTGTCCTCTGACCTTAAGCCCTAGAGCATGTCTAATACCTCTCCAAGACTTAATCCTCTTCTCCCTCTCAATATCCTCTCTAGCAACATATAGTAAGTCAGCACCTATTAAATGTAAGTCTAAACCAGTAGTGTAGTCCTTCCTCCTATTTAAAGCCCACGGAGGAATACCGTAATTTAATAAATTAGCTAATACAGTCTCTATCTTCTTAACATCACCTTCTGATAAATAACCAACCCTTAAATTAGGGTCTAACCCTAACACCCTAATCACATGCATCGCTAACTGATAACCAACACCCTTAATCTTCAGTAAACCATACGGTAACCTAAGATTACCGTCTATATCAGTACCAGCCACCCTAACTATATGCTTGAACGTAGCTTCAGGCATTACAGTCCCACCAATATAGTGCATTAAAAACTTTACTACGGAGAATATATAAGTTTTTAGAAATACCCGGACATTTTTCAAGGAACCTCCAACATAATGATTTAAGGCGCCGGGGGCGGGATTCGAACCCGCGTGGGCTACGCCCACCGGCTCTCAAGGCCGGCCCCTTAGACCGCTCGGGCACCCCGGCTCCTTACTAATAACCTTATATTACAACAAGAATTAAATATATTTAATACCATAACACTGTAATTATGTCCTTGGTGGGCATATACTGATAAATGTATTACCTGATTAACTTATGAACCCGTATTTGTGGTTATTGTCTTATACTTACCCCATAGTTTCGGATATGTGCCTGGACGTATTATAACCCTTACGTTCTTTATGGCGTATCCCTTACTATTCTCCATGATTTCTTGAGAACTCATTAATGCCTTCCCTAACGCTACTAACTCACCTTTAAGTGAGAGTATTGCTACTACATCCCCTTTATTTATCCCCTCATGAAGCCTCACTATTCCTGGTATAGCTAGGTCTGCTCCGTGAGCTAGTGCGTCGATAGCTCCATCAGCTATAACTACCTTAGGCATATGAGATACTACATACTCTACCGGTAGTATATACTTCCTCAGCAATGACTCATTCCCTAACTCCTTATATAAGTAAACCGCTTCTGATAGCTTATGCATCGTAACTAAGTACTCACCCTCTCTAAAAGGTCCTGTCTTAACTCTCCTTAACTCACGCATGTGAGCCCCAACACCTAATACCTCACCCATATCATGGATTAACTTCCTCACATAGGTTCCATGCTCACAAGCAATCTTTAACAATACGTAAGGATAGTTAACATCTAATATCTTAATCTCATATATCTTCTTAATCCTTAACCTCCTCTTCACTGAAGACCTAACAGGTGGTCTCTGATATACCTCACCAGTAAACTCTTTAATAACCTCTTGCAACCTACTTAACTCTACCCTACTATGTAACTGCATCACAGCTACGTACTCCTTATCAGCTAACATCAACATACCTACAGCTTTAGTACCACTACCTAACGTTATCGGTAATACACCAGTAACCTTAGGATATCCCCACCCTACCAATAATTTATTGGTAGGGTTCTAGGGTCCCACCATGACCTGCTTTAGATACGTTTAACATCTCCTTAACCCAAGCTACTACCTCATGACTACTAGGTCCTGGAGGTTTATCAACAACTACTACCCCATAATCTAGTAACTGATTTAAAGGTCTTAACGTAGGGATCGTACCATACTTCTCAGAGGTAGTCTCATCCCTCCTTACCAACCACTTCCTATTAACTCCTCCGAAATTATCTAAGCTGTGTATGAAGTTAAGACCCTCGGAGGTAATATCCATAAAAACACCAAGCAATCATTGAATTACCTACTATATGTGAATCTAGCTACTACCGCTAACTAACGTCCTAACCCTCAATAGAAACTCCCTACTAACCTTAATCTCTTCCTTCATAAACTCAAGTAGGTTTGAAGCTGTTAAAGCATTAATTACCTCCTCATCAGATGCTCCCTTACTTATACTTATCTTCTTATCTAGTGGTTCTACATGTTTTATATTAACACGTCTCCTCTTAACACCGGTTAAGGATTTAGGCCCTGTCACTAGTATGTAGTTATCATCTATTATATCAACTACTACACACTTCTTACCTGCCTCCCTACCACGTATTTTTACACAAATCCTACCTACTTCTATAGCTGGCACCTCATACACCTCAAACGCTTAAATTCCCTCTAATCCTTACCTAACCACACCTTTTTAAAATTTTACTAATCGCCTCCAACACTATATCTAAACATTCTTCAGGAGTGAATGTTGATGTGTTTATTATCAGGTCAAAGACTGTATAGTCATTCAGATCTATACCATATATAGATTTAAACCTACGGTCTTCAGAAGCTTCTATAGTCTTAATGAGTTCTAAAGCATCATTAAATGTTAAGGAATCCCTCTTAGCGATTCTACTAACCCTAACATCTAAGGGAGCTATCACTAAAATCTTAATATGTGCTATATCTCTTAAGACCCATGCTGATATATGACCATCAACTACAACACCTCCCTTCATAGCCTCATCCCTAATAGTCTCATCTACCATCCTATCTATACTGTAGTCACTTTCAGCAATTTTAGACATAGCAATTAGTGAAACCCCTCTCTCCTCAGCAAACCTCCTGAATAAACCACCAGATGATACGTACCTCAACCCTAAAGTACTAGCTAATAACTTAGCTAAAGTCGTTTTACCGCTACCTGGTCTACCACTAATAGTCACTACTAAAGACTCCTTACTACAGCCTCTCAAAATACCCTGCCTCAACTAGTAGATCTAATACTAACCTTCAGCAACATCTCAAGACATCTATGACATATCTGTCCTCCGTAAGGCCTCTCAGGCCTCTTACTACTCTTAGGTCCCATCCTAATGACGTCGTAATCCCTAGGAACCCCATTTAATAAAGTACCGCATATAGAGCATCGTGCCTTATAAAGACGTAGTTTCTTGTAGTGAACTCTAATAACCCCTCCTGGAGTCCTCCTCAATACCCTACTTTTAGACCTAGATTTCAGGTTCTGCACCTTCATCAACTCATAATTAATTTCCTAGCAAGCATTTAAAAATTATTCATAT
>JAJHRE010000062.1 GCA_020832985.1 Desulfurococcaceae archaeon
TTAAGACCTGAGGATGTTGAAGAGTTAGGACTATCCTTAGATGATTTCGACGTGATAGAGGTTGAGTTGGCTTCAGGTAGGACTCACAACCTTATATCGAAGGAGAAAGTTATTGTTGAGTTACTAGATGATAAGTCTAACGTCCTCTCCAGGGTTTCAGCTTTTGTAGCTGTTGATGAGGAACTTACGGAGCCGTTAATAACTGATGCAACTATAGATGACTTAGGTATAGTTGTTATAAGTTTTAAGAGGGGTTTATGGAGGCATGTTAATGACCCCCCAAACACTGTTAGAGAGAGTGTAACTCGTTAGGGAGCTTCACTACTTAATACCTACCTACATTAACTCTTAAGACTGTATATAGCTTCCTTTAATTCCTTAGAATAGTCTTCAGGTTTCGTAGTCACCACATATACATTACCACCTTTTTCTAAACCACCCCATAAGGTAGTCATTGGTAGGAATTCTATGTGCCAGTGATAGTATTCGTTACCGATACCTTTAGGTGCTATATGTATCCAGAAGTTATAGTCTATATCACCTAAACATACCTTATATGAGGTCAGTAACTTGTTTAGGACGTCGGCTAGAGCTGTAATTTCCTCATCCTTCATCTCAAGTATTGTAGTACTATGTGTTAACGGTATTATCATGGTTTCGTAGGGGTTCCTCGGTGCGTAGGGTGCTATTACAGCGAATGAATCATTCATGTATATCAACCTAGGTGAGTTAACCTCCTTACGTATTAATCTACAGTATGGACACTCACCTAACCTCTTATAGAGTCTCTTAGAGAATCTTAACTCCTCAACTACGCTTGGTATAGTTATTGAAGTAGCTACTAACTGAGTGTGTGGGTGTGTTAAACTAGCACCACCACCCCCACCGTAATTCTTAAACACATATGCATGGACTACCCTAGGATCCTTAAATAAGTGGTTAATCCTCGATATGATTACCTGTATAATTAGTGATAGGTGATTTATAGGTATGTCGTAAGGTTTGATTGTATGGTTAGGATGTTCTATAATTACTTCATGATATCCGTAACTCCCTCCATTAGTCTGAGTGAAGATAGGGTATTTGTTAGGGACTACCCTAACCAACCAATTACTGACTCTAAAGTCCGGGTCTTCCTTTAAGTACTTTACACCGCCGTCAACACCTTCAACAACTAGGGTTGCTGGAGGCGTCATAAACTCATTCCCTGGACAGAATGGACATACAGTTACTTGAGGTGATTCATGTCTTATGAGGGTTACCTCCTTAGGTCTTAAACCCCTCACAGGTGAAATCACACTAACCCTACTTAAGACTATAGGGTCTCGTCTAACCTCACTCAATTAAACCACCTACTCTATAACATATGTAGTGGTAAAATTGTTAAGTATGGATGTACATCGTGGTTTAAGCTTTTAAGTCCACCACACCACATTCATTAATGAAGTTTAAGTATTGATGTGTTAGGTGGTGTTGTATGGGTGCTGATGTGGGTAGTAGTGTTAGGAGGGGGTCTGTCTGGGAGGAGGCTCTACTGGAGGAGTTAATATATGCTGTAGCCCATATAGCTCATGCAGAACAACACCTCATCGAGATTGAGACTCTTCAGGATAAGCCGACTCTAGCACACCTCATCAACACGTTAAGGATGTGTAGGAAGGAGGTAGGTAATATACTATTCAATCATATAGAGGTTAGTGACGGTAGTGGTGGTGAGTTCAGAAGTAAGGCAGAGAGTTTCTGGTGTTGTTTAAAGCATTCAGCTATGGCTTTAATACATTGTGATGAAGTTATTGAGAAGTTGATTAAGAGGTTAGCTGATTCTGTAGTTGATAGAGGTTTAAAGAGTGTTGAGTCTGACGACGTTAAACTCATACTGACTGAGTTAGTAGAAGCTTATAAGGTTAGGAAGTCCTTAAGGGAGGTTTTAATGAAGATTGTGAGGGAGGGACCCTCAATGATATCACCTACAACATCTACTAGATGTAGGGAAGACCTATGTATTGAGGGAGACGTTAACGAGTAGTTTAAGGTTTTGAAGTTGAAAGCCTACAGTACTGGTAGTTCCCTACACTAGGGAGTGTTAACCTATGGTGATTTACGGACGTCTAGGACGTCTAGAGGTTGGGGATGGGTACCCAGTTAGAGTGGTTGGAGTACTTAACGTCTCTCCAGAATCCTTTTATAAGGGCTCCATAGCCGTTAAAGATGTTGAGGTTAAGGAAGCCGTGCTTAAGATGGTTTCAGAAGGTTGTGATGTTATAGATATTGGTGGTAGGTCTACAGCCCCTTACCTACAGACTGAAATACCTGTTGAGGAGGAGGTAAGTAGGGTTGTTAAGGCTGTTAAGATAGTTAAGGACTTAGTAGATATTCCATTATCGGTAGATACCTTCAGGGCTAAGGTAGCTGAGGCAGCACTTAAAGCAGGTGTTGATATAGTTAATGATGTGACTGGTTTGAAAGGTGATGAAGAGATGATTAAAGTTGTTAAGGATTACCAACCATCACTTATAATATGTGCTAAGGAGTTAAGACCTAGGCCTCATTTAGAACCTATAGAGAGGGTTATATCAGCTCTTAAGGAATCACTAGATATGCTTGTTAGAGCTGATTACGACTTAAGTAAGGTTGTAGTAGATCCGTGTATAGGTTTCTTCCGTTATAGAGAGATCCCTTGGTATGTATGGGATTTAAGGGTGATAGCTGATTTAGATTATTTAAGGATTTTAAACAGACCTATAGCTATAGGAGTTTCTAGGAAGTCGTTCATAGGTGTGTTAACAGGACGTGAGAAGCCTGAGGAAAGACTCTACGGTAGCTTAGCAATTACGTCGATAGCTTTATTAAGGAGTGTCCACGTTATAAGGACTCATGACGTAGCAGTAACTAAAGACGTTATTAAAGTTGTTGAGGGTTATAAGAAGTATATTATGAAGTGATCTACACCTCAATATAAAGGACGTACTCATACACTGTATTGGGGTCTGATACCGTTGATTGAGTATGGGGAGGGGTTAGTTGATGTGTTGAGGAGGTTATTTAGTGAGGGGAGGTTACTGATTCTCGGTACTGGTAATATACTCAGAGGTGATGACGGTATCGGTGTGTTAGTTGCTAAGAGGTTGAGGAGGTTGGTTAAGGGTTTAAAGAATGTTAAGGTAGTAGTCTGTGAGTCAGGACTTGAGAACATGACTTACTTAGTGAGTCTGTACAGACCGACACATATCTTAATAATTGATGCTGTCTACGTAGTTAACGGCTTACCTGGAGATATCTACATACTTAAACCTGAAGACCTAAGTAATTACCAGTCAGTAACTACTCACCACCTACCACTGAAGTTGATAGTGGATTATATGAGGAGTTACGTAGATGCTGAAGTAACTATAATTGGTGTTCAGGTTAAGAACATCGACTTAGGTAGTAGGTTAAGTGATGAGGTTTTAAAGGCTTATGAATACTTGATTAATGTGTTTAAGGAAGTCATCTCTAGCGGTTCAGTAAGTAAGGACTTAAGTAATTGATGGTCTAACCTGACGTGAGTGGATTAGTAAGTATATTATGTAGGTGATTAAGGAAGTCGCTAAAACCACGATCAACACATTCGCTAATGTCTTCAACCTCAACCTTATTAACGGCTTCCTAACCCTCCTAACCTTAACCTCATAAGACCTACTAACACTACCCTCGACCTTGAATGTAGGCTCCCTAACAGTTGTAGTCAGCCCTACATCACGACACTCTACACTCCTTAACACCCTAACTAACGTACTTATGTAGGGACGTAGGCTTGAGAATCTAGGGTCCTTACCCACCCTCTCCTCAACAATATCTACATAACATGCTAAGGGTTCTAAAGCCTTAACAACAACATCTATGTTGAGGAAATCCTCGAAAACCTTATACGATTCTTCAACACCGTATACATCCTTAATACTAGTCACTACACTTGATAACTTAATTAAGTACCAATCAATACTCTTACCTAGGGAGACCTCATTAACGAATACCCTAGCTATATCCTCTAAATCCCTCAACCTGAACTACCTGGAATTCCTAGATAACTAGTTTTAAATAGTTAAACATTGTTTGGATTCATTACCATCTTAATTTTTAATTCAGTACTTAGTAGTTTACTGGTGTTATTCGTGGGTAGGTATGTATTAACTAATTGCTACGTATTCGATGGTTTAGGGAACTTGTTTAAGGGTTCTGTAGTTGTTGATGATGGTAAGATAGTTGATGTTGGGAGTGTAGGTAGTGTTGAAGTACCTAAGGATGCTGAAGTTATTGATTTAGGCGGTATGTACCTACTACCAGGGCTTATAGACGCCCACCTACATTTAGTTGGTATGAGGACTGGTGACTTCGTTAAAGAACCACTCCTAACACCTTATGAGACGTTCGTAGCTAGGGTTGTGAAGGATTTAGAGGAGTTAATATACTCTGGCTTTACTACAGTTGGTGATGCAGGTAGTTTAATAGCTGTTAAGGTTAAGCAGGCTGTTAATGAGGGAACTATAGTCGGTCCTAGGATAGTCGCTGCAGGACTTACTTTAAGTCCGACCTTCGGCCACGGTGATACCCACTACCTCCCTATAGAGTATGTAGATTTCAGAACTACTAGGAAGTTAACACCTCTAGCATCACTTATATGTGATGGTGTTGATGAGTGTAGGAAGGCTGCTAGGTATGCGTTGAGGGAGGATGCAGACTTCATAAAGATTATGGCGACTGGTGGTGTCTTATCACAGAAGGATAGGCCTGAATATAGGCAGTTCACGCTTGAGGAGATTAAAGCTATTGTTGATGAGGCTAGAGCTGCTGGTAGGTTCGTACATGCACATGCTCAAGGTACTGAAGGTATTAAGAACGCTATATTAGGTGGTGTTAAGGTTATAGCACATGCTATATATATAGATGAGGAGTGTTCAGCACTTGCTAAGGACTTAGACGTCGTGGTAGTACCTACACTCTCTATAGTGGATAGGATCTTAGCTATAGGTAGTAAGATCGGGATACCTGAGTGGGGTTTGAAGAAGGCTGAGGAAGCTAATAAAGCACATATAAGTAATATTAGGAAGGCCTATAAATCAGGTGTTAAGATCGCTACAGGGACTGACTTCTGTGGAGGGCCTTTAAGAATGGGTGATAACGCCTTAGAGATTAAGTTATTAGTTGAGAAGATCGGTATGGAGCCTAAGGAAGCTTTAATAGCTGCTACTAGAGTAGCTGCTGAAGCTGTAGGTCTTAAGGATAAAGTAGGTACTATTGAGAAGGGGAAGATAGCTGATTTAATAGCTGTGAGTGGTAACCCACTAAGTAACTTAGACATACTGATGAGTAAGGACAACATAAAGTTAGTGATTAAGGAAGGGAAGATAATTAAGAAGTTATTTTAACGTATTAAAAACCTAAATCCTCATTAACTAACACTACATGTACGTCAGTAACTGTCGGTTTACGTTCAACTATGACTGTGACGTTACATGACCTCTCAGGTGATTTACAGTCTACACAGTAGCCTAAGGTAGTACATGGTGTCTTATAATTAAGTCTTAACGCGTTTGCAACTGCAGCTATATTCTTAGCCCTAGAGATACCCTCCTCAACATCCCTAACCAACTTATTCCTACCGACAACTACTATAACCCTCTTAGGGCCGAACAACATAGCAGCAACTCTATTACCGAATGCGTCAATACTGATTAACTTACCGTCTAATGTTACAGCATTAACACTACATAGGTAGACGTCTGAGGTTAATGCCTTCCT
>JAJHRE010000063.1 GCA_020832985.1 Desulfurococcaceae archaeon
GGATGAAGGTAGATTCTGAGAAAACTAGATATAAGACTGTTTATAAGGGTAAGGTATACTACTTCTGTAGTAGTCATTGTAAGAAGGCATTTGAGGAGAACCCTGATTACTACTTAACTCACGGTCCGAATGAGAAATTCATGCATAAGTAGAGGAGGTTTAAGGAGTACTCGACATCATTAGTTTTAAATTGTCTTGGTAGGGTGGGTAATTTTAATGGTGAGAGTTGTTGAGAAGATTAAGATCGTTGGTGTTGACTGTCCTTCATGTATTTACGGTATTGAGAGAAGGGTCTTCAATGTTAAGGGGTCTTAAGTTTTAAAGCAGATTATGTTTCTGGTGAGGCTGTTGTAGAGTATGATAGTGAGTTCACATCTCTTAATGATGTCGTTAAAGCTATTAGGGATGCTGGATATGATGTTTGGAAGGACCATCTAGAGTTTTACGTTGATATTGAGGATGAGGAGATATATTCTGTTGAGAGTAAGGTTAGGAAAATCCCCGGAGTTATCGATTGTAGGGTATCCCCAATATCTAAACTTATGAGGATCCTCTACAACCCATACACATTATCTAGTGATGAGATTAGAAAATATTTGAAGGACTTAAAGATAGAGTTCACTGAGGAGGTAAGTAAGAGACTTAGACTTGAAGTTAGTAGTAATATCCAGAAATACTTAAGAATTACATCATTTATACTAGCTTTATTCGCTATTACATACCATAATATAGGATACTTAATCAAATCCACACTACCTCTCTGGGAATACAGAGACTTACTCCTACTCTCAATAACTACTGTAGTTATCATACTCAACATCGATATCGTTTTAAAGGGTCTTAAATCTCTCATAAGGTTTAGTCCTTCAATGGAATCACTTATAACGTTATCATCAATTTCCTCATACATATTCAGTATAGCTATAGTGTTTGGACTCCTAAGAAATTCAGAGACCTTCTTCGAGGCTTCTGCAGGTGTTCTCGGATTTGTTGGGTTAGGTAAGTATATAGAGGCTAGACTTAGGGGGAGGGTTGTAGAGGAGGTGGAGAGATTAGGAGGGGTTATTAGGGGGAGGGTTAGGGTCGTCAGGAGTAATTCAGTTGAGGAGGTAGATGTTGAGGAAGTTACTCCAGGTGATATAGTTGAGTTTAAGTCTGGTGAGAAGATATTAGTTGATGGTGTCGTAATTGATGGGTGGGGTTATGTAGATGAATCTACATTTACTGGGGAGGTAATACCTAGGTTTAAGAGTAGTGAGGGGAGGGATCCTGTCTTTGCTGGGACATTACTTACATCAGGTTATATTAAGGTAAGGGTTACTAGGGTAAGTAAGGACACCGTACTCTCACACATTATAGAGGTAGTTAAGGAAGCAACCCTCATAAAGCCTAAGACCCAACTCCTAGCAGATAAAATCGTAGGTTATATGACTTGGGTAGTAATAATACTTAGTATAGTGACTTTTACCTACTGGTTAATTCAGGGTAAGTTAGAAAATGCTATCTTATTCATGGCTTCAGTACTTGCAGTTACGTGTCCATGCCCGTTAGGTATAGCTATACCTATGGTTTATGCGATTGCAGCGTATAAACTAGCTTCGTTAGGTATGGTTATTAGGAGAGGTGATGTTTTCGAGAAGGTTTTAAAGGTAGGGGTTGCTGTACTCGATAAAACCGGTACTTTAACTATTGGAAAACCTGCTGTAGATAAGGTAGTTGTGTTGAATGGTTCTGAGGAAGGATTAATGAATACTGTATGTAGTGCTGAGAGTAGGAGTGAACACCCGGTAGCTTCAGCTATATTAAAGTACTGTAGAGATAGGGGATACGTACTTAACGACCCTAACGAGTATACTCATATCCCTGGATTAGGTATAGTAGCTAGAGTAGGTAATGATGAAGTCGTCATAGGTTCTGAGAGACTTATTAAGGAGATGGGTGTTAACATACCTGAGTATGTAGAGGATTCTGTGGTAGAGTATAGGAGGCAAGGATATACGGTAGTTTTCATCGGATTGAATAATGTCTTAGCAGGCCTCATACTATTAAAAGACAGTATCAGGAGGGATAGTGTAGAACTTATAGAATTTCTTAGAGGTAGGAAGGTAAGGACTGTTATAGCTTCTGGAGATAATGCAGTAACTGTAGAAGCTGTTGCTAAGGAGGTTAAAGTTGATGAGGTTTATGCTGAACTCACACCTGATGATAAGGTAGAACTAGTAGAGAAGTTTCAAAAGAATAGATTAAACGTTATGTTTATCGGTGATGGTGTTAATGATGCAGGTGCTATTGGGAAGTCCTTCTTAGGTATAGCAGTTGGTGGTACCGATATAACTAAGTTAGCTGGGGATGTAGTGATAATGAGTGAGAAACTTAAGGATGTTAAAAACCTTATAATCTTTAGTGAGAGAGTTAGGAGGAAATCACTTGAGAACCTCTTATGGGCATTCATATATAACCTAACACTAGTACCAATAGCTATGGGTACCCTCTACAATATCGGTATCATCTTAAGACCTGAGATGGCAGCTACAGCAATGATATTAAGTGACATCTCAGTCATACTGAACTCATTAACATTACTTAAGATTAAATTCAATTAAAACCATTTAAGATGAAAATCTTTAAAGAAATAATCATGCGGAAACACTCACATTTACTTACGGCAATAATCAGATATACTAGTCACTTTGGTTATTTGTTAGGATTGCTAAGATTATCTCTACTAAGGTAAGAGATTATATAAGTTATGTAGATGGGATATAGTATCTAGTATGTTACTATCACTAAGAGACTTCTTAAGGAATTAGTAATGATAAATGTTGAGAGTTAGTATTGAGTCTTACTTAGAGCTTCCTATATCTAAATCTAAATCGTTATATCAGTACCAATTAGATGGCTGAGAGAATAACTAAAGCATCTATAGTACTTCTTAACCTTAACTTAAATAATATTTATGAGGGAGTTGGTGTAGGGGTAAGTAGATGATTACAGAATTAGATATAGCTTCGAGGATATGGATAAGCTTCCGGATGTAGGGAAGGTAGTGTAAGGAGTTCAGAAAATTATTTAAGAAGGTTAGTTATTTACCATTAACATAATTTTAGGATTTATCCTCCTAATCTGGAAGGATTGAAGTATAGTTGGTAAAGCATTAGTCCTTATTACCTCATTAGGGTAAGATAATTTATGAAGTAGGTGTGATGGGTGGTTGATGTCAATACATTATTAAATCTACTTGCTGCTATTGGTGGTTTAGGGGGATTAGCACTTATTATCAGTATTGCTTATTGGCTTGGTAATAAATTTACAGAGATTAATTATAGGTTTAAGACTCTTGAGAAGAGGTTTGACGAACTTGATAATAGGATATCAACAAAGATTGAGAGGTTAGCAAATGCTTTCATAAATTATCAAGAGTTCTTTGTAGAATTCTTAACTAGGGAGGGTATAGTCAAACCTATCGATAAAGAGCTCTTAGTTAGAGAAGTTAAGAGGGTGTTAAGACTCGCTACTACGAATCCTTAAACTAAGGAGGAGTGGGATAAGTTGAAATTATATCTAGATAAGAGTGAGAAGGATGAGTTAACTCCTGAAGAAGCTGATGAACTCCTTGAACTCTCTAGGAAGGTTGTTAGAGAGTATAGTGAGTATTCTGAGGCATGGAAATTACATATTTACGCAACAATAGTTAAAACATTAACAATTATGAAGTATTATGAGAAGGGGATTAGGTAGTGGTAGGTGAGGCAGAATAACAATTTAATAAATTACCTGAATAGGACCCAGTAATCTATAGTGTGGGACTTTCTGCTTCAATGATGATGACCTAACATTATTTCCAGTCTGTAGTTAGTCATTATAATTACCACACTACACACTTAAGACCTGGATAGTGAGTGTTTAGTTTAGATGTTAGTATCTCTACATTAGGTACTCATCGTTAATGTCCATATCTTCGAGTAGGTGTCCATTAAGTAGTAATTCGTTTAGTAGGAATGTTGGGATTAACATTGCCGGTACTAGGTTAAACCATAACATCAGAGGTATTACGTGGAGTAATACCGGGTCTTCCCGTACGAGTTCTCGTAGTACCTGATCACGTCTCTCCTCATCAACACTAGCTAATCTCCCCTCCAACTTCTTACGTCTTTCTATCAATTCCCTCCACGCCTCCTCAGCTAATTCAAAACCCTTATCCTTAAGCCTACATACAGTCTTCTTAAATATCCAGAAACCCTTAGTACTACACTCTATAAGACCCTTCTCCTCCATCTCACTCAACTTAATCCTCATATCCCTCTCAGAAACATTGAGGATAGCTGCTAACTCCTTAGGACTACGTACACCCTTACTAATTAACAAGGCAATATACTTATCTAGGAACGCCGTAATCCCATCCCTAACTAATTAATAGTTCTAAATACTTAAATTTAGTGATTAATGCTATCTAAGCTTCAGTATTAGGGTACATAACCAAACCCATGCTTTTAGTAAAAGTTTAAGAAGGGAATGCATTAGTGTTATCTCAGGTGTTTTATTGAAGAAATTATTTAGTAAAATTAAAAAGATTAAATACATCGAAACCAAACATGAAGTTAAACCAAATTATGTATGTCGGAGTAGATTCTTATATATAATCGGTATTACTATTCTAATCTTAAGCATCTTAACTCTACTCCCTTTCCTAGATACAACAATCCTAGCCATCACTTCATCACTCATATTCATCATCCAACTTATTACTGCAGAAGATTATAGCTTTGTTAAGATACTCATTAATTCTATGAATATTGATGAGTGGGCTTATAATAATGGTGTTACTGTGATGAGGTATAGGGATATTATGATGATTTTAAAATCACCTACACTGTATTTATGTCCATTAAGGAATTGCTCAATTAGCGAACAAATCTTACCAGTAGGTCAGAAGGTTAAACTTCGAATATTAACATATGCTAACTTAATGACTACATACTTAAACTTAAGTAAGCCTAAGAAATTGAAGGTTGAGGTTTTATCAGGTGTTATTGAGGGGCCATCGATTAAGGATTGTAGCAGTATCATGTTTATCTCAGGGATATTCCTTAAAGTGAGATTTGGGTTTAAGTTAATGTTCTACTTTAATAAGGAGTGGTTTAATGAATTTATAGGAAGTATTAATGATTTGATTATGAAGTTATAATAGAATATCTTTGATATGCGGTAAGTATTTCCTTATTCAAGTATATGTTGTGTTTGGGTGTGTTTATGAGGGTTATAGGTGTTGTTGCATCTAATGCTAGGACTTATGAAGTACCTATGTTAGTATTTAAGGATTCTGAAGCTCATGTTAGGGAGGAGGTACTTGTAGTTATTGAGGATATTAAATTTAGTAGGAAGTACTTAGGTGTTCTTAGATCAACTATAAAGTTAGACCCACTACTAACTACTAGTCAGAGATCAGCAGTTATTGAGAAACCTGAAATTGCTGATGAGGGTTTAGATATACCCTATGAAACATCAGTTATTAGGATTATAGGTGAGATTTTTAATGGTAGGGTTGAACCACCTACAACACCACCAACACCTAGGTCTAAAGTCTATATGGTTGAATCTCCAAATGATTTAAAGTTAGACTTAGGTAATGGGTTGATAGTAGGTATTCATAAGTATAGTGGTATTGAAGTACCTTTAAGACCTGAAGCCCTTAAATACCATATAGCTATTGTAGGTACTACAGGTACTGGTAAGTCAAGACTTGTTAAGGTATTA